>CAZJLQ010000100.1:0-5808 GCA_964546675.1 uncultured Synechococcus sp. | reverse complement strand
CCGCTGATCTTGATGGCAGCGTCCGCACAGCTGTTGCTCGATGCGGTTGACGAGCGCTGTCGTGAGGATGCCCGCCAGTTGATTGATCGTTATTGGCCAGGAGCACTCACATTGGTGCTTCCGGCGAAAGGGGTACTGGTTGAGCAGCTCAACCCAGGTGGGAACTCCCTTGGGATACGGATCCCGGCTTGCGCTCCCACCCTCGAATTGCTGCGTCACAGTGGACCGCTCGCCACAAGCAGTGCCAATCCAGCAGGCCAATCGCCTGCGGCCTCGGCCGCTGAGGCAGCTGCTTTATTCCCCGATGTTGCCCAGCTGACTCAACCCTGGCCGCCTCGTTCCGGTCTTGCCAGCTCCGTGCTCCAGTGGCGTTCGCTGGACACGTGGCAGGTGCTCCGACAGGGTGCTGTGATGCTTTCAGACATCCCTAAATCTTGATCAGTCTGATCGGTGCCTGCCTTGTTCTGATTGCGCTGTTCCATTGGTTATTGGAGCCGGCAGAAACTCTGGTCAGGTCCCTGCTGGAACTAAGAACGCTTGGATGGATGGGGCTGGTTGCAGCCCTGTGGGTTTTTTCAAGTTCTGGTCAGCAGAACCCGGGCCCCTGAAAGGTGATCGATGTAAGCCGGCTAACGGATTTGAACCGATGACCTTCGCTTTACAAAAGCGCTGCTCTACCGCTGAGCTAAGCCGGCATTCCGCCCATCGTAAGCATCCATAGGGCCAATTCCAGGCGGTTGGCGCATCCAGTTTTGGCCATGGCATGGCTGAGGTGGCACTCAACGGTGCGTGGACTCAAAACAAGCCGCTTGGCGATGGCTTTATTGCTTAAACCTTCAAGGAGAAGAACGCTGACGCGGGTTTCTGATTCGGTCAGAGGTTGTTGGGCCTGCATGAATGAACCGGACTGATGCTGCTGAGAGCATTCCCCTTCAGGTCGGACGATTGACTGTGGCTCGGATCGGCAGATTGGCTACGAGTGCGGTGACCCGGTCTTCTGTTTCCAAGCTGACATCACCACCTTCCACATCGATCTCGACATAACGAGCAACCACTTCAAGAATTTCGCGCCGCATTTGCTCGAGGAGCTCGGGGTTCAGATCGCTGCGGTCATGGGCCAAAACGAGCTGCAGGCGCTGCTTCGCGGTGCTGGCGCTGCTGGGCTGTCGGCCCAGCAATTTGTCGATGAGATCTTTCAGGGTCATGGATTCAGAAGATCTTGGTTTGCATCAGTTTCCGCATCCTGGCTCGGAGTCCCCTGCGAGCCTGAGACGGGTCCATCAGTGGAATCTCCTCTCCTTGAAGCCGGCGGGCAATGTTGTGATAAGCCTGTGCCGCCGGCGCTGAGGAATCCCCAAGAGTGAGCGGTTCACCTCTGTTGGTGCTCACGATGACCTGCTCATCTTCAAAGACCAGACCGAGCAGTGGCAAGGCAAGGATGTCGGTGATGTCGTCAACCGAGAGCATCTCCTGGTTGGTCATCATTCGAGGCCGTACGCGGTTCAGCACGAGTTGAACAGGAGCAACCCCTTGGGTGTTCAGCAGCCCGATCACACGATCTGCATCGCGAACGGCAGCGACTTCTGGCGTCGTGATGACCAATGCTTCACGTGCGGCGGAAACGGCATTTTTGAAGCCGTCTTCGATGCCGGCAGGACAATCGATCAGCACGTAATCAAATCGCTTCTCGAGCAGGGAAACGATTGACTGCATGTCCTTTGGTGTGAGCCATTCGAGCATTCGAGGGTTCCCGGCTGGCAGCAGAGAGAGATTTGGCTCTTGCTTGTGTTTCACCAGGGCTTGTTCGAGTCGGCAGCTTTCTGCGAGCACCTCCTGGGCTGTGTACACAATTCTGTTTTCAAGCCCGAGCAGCAGGTCCAGGTTGCGAAGGCCGAAATCCGCGTCGAGAACAACGGTGGTCTTGCCCTGTTTGGCCAAGGCGATCCCGAGGTTGGCTGTGCTGGTCGTTTTTCCGACGCCGCCCTTGCCTGAGCAGATCAGAATTGTTCGCGTCGTCGACACCAGACACACACTTTTGTTTGGCCAGAATAATCAGAGGGTTTCGCCTGACAACCGACATCACCGCCCGATGAAGCCTTGCGCTGGCGCTGGTTCGATCACGATTTCACCATTGTGAAGTCGAGCTTGCTCAACGAGTCCTGTCTGGGGTTGATCCTCCGGTCCTCTTGCGACGACATCCGCAATGCGCAACTGCAGTGGGCGGAGCTGCAGCGCGATGATTCGAGCCTGCTTTTTGCCATGCAGGCCTGCATGGGCAGTGCCACGCAGGCGTCCCCAGACCATCACGTCTCCATCGGCTCGAATCAGAGCGCCTGGGTTCACATCACCGAACAAAAGAATGTGCCCATCACTCTGCAGCTGATCTCCAGAGCGCAATGTGCCCTGGTGGAAGAGCAGCTCTGAGTTTGTCGTTGATGCATCGAGGGGTTGTTTCGAGCGGATCGGATCGCTCGACAGCCTGGCTGCAAGGCCAAGGGCATTGGCGCTGACAAGCGTTTCAGGGTTGGTCGCGCTCACCTCGAGCAGACTGCAGCCCATGCCGGCCATCGTTTTGCGAAGTTCGGTCAGCTCTCCACAGGTGAGCAGCCATTCGCCGCAATCGATTCTGATCGATCCGGGTTGGAGTTGATTCAGCAGTACAGGCAAGGCATCACGCCAGTGCTGTTGGTGGTGGTCGGGCAGTTCAAGCCCCTGCATCGGACCGCGCATCTGAGTGCCTCTATTGAACGGTCAAACCGGCCAGCTCCATTTCCTTCCTGAGTTCAGTCTCGATTTCACCAGGATGAATCAGCCAGGACGTCGCAGCTGGTGTTGTCAGGCTGGCCACCAGCGCTGAGGCCGTTTCGAGAGCCTGAAGCTGATGGCCGTTCCAGAGGCGAAGGCCGCCTCGATAGGGGTGATATCCCCTTAATTCTTGATGGCGAAGCCCGCAGCAAAGACCTGGATCCATCCCGTTCTGTTCTGCGAGGCGTCCAGCGATCGCCAGGGCTTTGAGTTGCTCTTCCCGACCGAGTTGTTCGACAGCCACAACCTTGAGGAGACGTCTGTTCAGGAATCGACCGCAGAGTTCTGCCAAGGGTTGGGGCCCCTCCTCGTGCCACCGCTGCAGGTGATATCCCGTCCGCAGATCATCGTTTGCCAGGAAGCGCTCCAGGCTGAGTGTTCCCGGACTCCAAAGCCATGCATGCATCACGGAGTCTGCCCAGACCTGGTCAGGGCCCATGCGACGCGCGGTCCGCACCAGCTGCTCCAGCAGCCAGTTGCACATCACGTTGAGGCGGTGGTTGTAAACACTCCGATACATCAGATTTCGGACCACCAAGTAGTGCTCCACGGCCATCAGACCTTTGGGGTGGATCGCCAGGTCACCATCGGGGGCAAGGGTCATCGCTCCCAAAACGCGGTCAAGATCGAGATGTCCGTAGCGAGCACCTGTGCTGTAGCTGTCCCGCAATAGGTAGTCGAGACGATCGCAATCCAGTTGACCACTCACCAGACGACGAATCACCATGCGCTGGGCTCGTCCTTTTTCCAGCAGAGCAGCAACGGCATCGGCCGTCCCTTCTCTGTAGTTCTCCAGAGGTCCCCGCAACTGTGGATGTTCACGGATCAGGCGTGCTGACCAGCTCTCGTGGTGCAGCCCGAACATTTCCTCTCCCGTGTGGCTGAGGGGGCCATGCCCAACGTCATGGAGCAGAGCTGCGGTCAGCAGCAGTCCTTCGTCGTTCTCTAGAGCGGGATCGCAGCTGCGCAGGTGATGAAAAGCACGTCTGGCGACATGGCACACCCCCAGGGAATGGGTGAAACGACTGGATTCGGCTCCATGGAACGTCAGGAACGCTGGTCCTAATTGGCGGATTCTTCTGAGTCGTTGGAACGGAGCGGTATCAACCAGGTCGATAACAAGAGCTTCAGCCGGGTTGTCAGCGTTGAATGTGATCGCTCCATGAAGCGGGTCGTGATAAGTCCGCTGGCTCATTCATCAACACTTTCCACAGGAGTCTCCAGCAGGAAGCGCATGGCATTCATCGCTTCCGAAATCCACAGGTCGCCCTCACTGCCTGGGTTCAAGGGCTCTGGCCCATCAAGCAATCGTTCGGGCTCGATTCCTTCACCCTGGATGTTCCGCCCACTGGGAGTCACGTAACCCGCCACCGTGACCGCCAAGCCGCTGCCATCACTGAGATTGGTCAGGGTCTGAATCAACCCTTTGCCAAAGGTCTGGGTACCGATCAGTGACGAGCGCCCGTTGTCCTGCAACGCGCCGGCCAAAATTTCGCTGGCGCTGGCTGTTCCTCCGTTGACGATCGTCACCATTGGACCGTCATAGAGGGTTTCGAGATTGGCTTGGATCGTGTCGCGGAGGCCATCCCGATCTCTTGTCTCGACGATCGGATCACCGCTGAGGAAGTCATCCGCAACGGCAAGGCCTGAGCTCACAAGCCCTCCGGAGTTGTTGCGAAGGTCGAGAACCATCCCCTCAATGCTTTTGTCCTTCAACTCTTCAAGTGCCTCGCGCACCTGAACTGGAACCCCCTCCGTGAATTGCGTGATGCGGATGTACCCAAGGGTGTGGGTATCAACCCGCAGCCGTCGGGTGCGCACCGGTCTGAGATCAACCTGACGGCGCTCCAAGGTCACTTCGTCGTCGCCGCCGTCTGCTCGTCGGATCCTGAGGATGACCTGTGTCCCAACATCCCCCCGCAAGGCATTCGCAGTGCCTTCAAGACCGAGAGATGCCACAGATTCCTCATTCACGGCCAGCAGTTCCATGCCGCTGGTGAGTTCCGCATCCGCCGCGGGTGAGCCGTCGAGAGCCGAGATGATCACAATCTGATTTGGACTTTCCCCGGGGCCAAGCTGTAGTCCCACGCCGCTGAGGTTTCCGCTGGTGCTGGCTTTCAAGGCCCGATAGTCCAAGGGCCTGAGGAGGCGGGTGTAGGGGTCGTCGAGGGCACTCAGCATGGTTTCGATCGCTGAATAGGCGTCTTCACTGCTGCTGATCGACTGCTCAAGTGCTTTCTGCCGCTGTCGGCGCCATCGAACGCGATCGAGCTGTTCAGGATCGACGTAACCCTGATTCACCAGGCGCCAACTTTCGACCACCAGTTGCTGGGCATCGCTGAGGGCATGTCCGCTGCTGACAGGCGGAACCAGGAGCAGAAGCAGGCTCAACCCCACACTGCAGATCAGGCGACAGCCTGCACTCCTCAGTCGCCGGAAGGCTTTTGAATATTCGTTAACAGTCGGATACATAGCGATCCTCCCGGCGCGTTGGCAGAAGTGTGCTCAGTAGACTTTCGCAACCCGAGCCCGCTTGTGCATGGCGAACTCATCTCCTGTTTACGACTGGTTCCAGGAACGCCTTGAGATCCAGGACATTGCTGATGACATCAGCTCCAAGTACGTGCCGCCTCACGTCAACATTTTTTATTGCTTGGGCGGCATCACCCTGGTTTGCTTCCTCATCCAGTTCGCGACGGGGTTCGCGATGACCTTCTATTACAAACCAACGGTTGCCGAGGCCTACACCTCAGTGCAATACCTGATGACCGATGTCAGCTTCGGTTGGTTGATCCGCTCCGTCCATCGCTGGAGCGCCTCAATGATGGTGTTGATGCTCATCCTTCACGTGTTTCGGGTCTACCTCACAGGTGGATTCAAGCGCCCTCGTGAGCTCACCTGGGTGACGGGCGTCACCATGGCGGTGATCACCGTTTCATTCGGCGTTACCGGTTATTCCCTCCCTTGGGACCAGGTTGGTTATTGGGCTGTGAAGATCGTTTC
>CAZJLQ010000099.1:0-5813 GCA_964546675.1 uncultured Synechococcus sp. | reverse complement strand
CCGCATCCGATCCCTTGTGAATGAGGAGCTCAAGCAGTATTTCCGGCCTGAATTCCTCAATCGTCTCGATGAAATCATCGTGTTCCGACAGCTCAGTCGTGATGAGGTGAAGGAGATCGCCGAGATCATGTTGAAAGAGGTCTTTGGACGCATGGGCGACAAGGGCATCACCCTCACCGTCTCCGATGCATTCAAGGAGCGGCTTGTTGAAGAGGGCTACAACCCTGCTTACGGCGCTCGCCCGCTCCGTCGTGCTGTGATGCGGCTGCTGGAAGACTCCCTGGCGGAAGAGGTGCTCTCTGGCCGTGTGAAGGATGGCGATCACGCCGAAGTGGATGTAGATGAGAACAAGAAGGTGGTTGTGCGCCACAAAGGTCGTGCAGAGGCCACTCCCCAACTCGCCGGTGCCAGCGTCTGATGATCAACACGATCTCTTCCCACACCATCGCGCCAGCCGCGGTGGTGAGGGGAGATGGTGCTTGGACTGCTTCTCTCGACAGAATCTCAGCCCTTTGCATTCGCCCGCTGCTGCTTGGCCGTAGTGCCGCCACAGCTGAGCTCCGTCATGCCATGCATGCCGACCTCCGCGCCTCTGGCCTCGACCCCTCGGTTGGTCAACTGGAGTTCGATTGTTGCGAAGAGGACCTGCATCGTCTTGAAGCTCAATCTTCAAGTTGCGATGCCGTGATTGCCGCCGGTGGTGGGAAGGTTCTTGATGCCGGGAAGCTGTTGGCCCACCGCCTTGGCGTTGCCTGCATCACGGTTCCACTGAGTGCCTCCACCTGTGCTGGCTGGACGGCGTTGTCCAATTTGTACACACCCCTTGGGGCCTTTCAGGAGGATGTGGCCCTCGACCGTTGTCCCGACCTTCTTCTGTTTGACCACGCTTTCGTGCGCCAGGCTCCACCACGGACTCTGGCCAGTGGAATCGCTGATGCTTTGGCGAAGTGGTACGAAGCATCCGTGAGCAGCGGAGACAGTCCCGATGGTCTGGTTCAGCAGGCAGTGCAAATGGCCCGGGTGCTTCGCGATCAATTGATGATCGACAGTGTCGAGGCGCTCCAGAATTCTTCAGGCGAGGCCTGGGTGCGGGTGGCTGAAGCCTGCGCGCTCACCGCTGGAGTGATGGGAGGTCTTGGTGGTGCCCGATGCCGCACGGTTGCGGCCCATGCCGTCCACAACGGACTGACCCAGCTGGAGGCCTGCCACGACTCCCTTCACGGCGAGAAAGTCGGTTTCGGGATCCTGGTTCAGTTGCGTTTGGAGGAGCGCCTTGGTGCGAATCGTCTTGCCGCCCAGGCTCACCGACAGCTGCTTCCTCTCCTGCAGTCCCTAGGACTGCCCGTCTGTCTGGATGATTTCGGTCTTGCCGAGGCTTCCCTCCGTGAGTTGCAGCAGGTCTGCTCCTTCGCTTGTCGGGACGGCTCCGATCTTCACCATCTCCCATTCCCTGTTACCCCAGGTGCTCTGCTGGAAGCTCTGGTGGGGGCGGCTGAACTCAGTCCTGCAGCCCCTTGAAGCAGCTGCTCGAAGATCTTCGTCCTGGCCTGCTCGATCCTCAGGCCAAAACCCTGGCTGACCATGTGCAGTGGTGGTCCATGGCTGAACTCGATGTCGAGGCACCGTTTCCTGTGGCTGTGCTCGGTGAAGGACCACCGTTGTTGTTGCTGCATGGATTCGACAGCAGCTTCCTGGAATTTCGTCGTCTGGCTCCTCTGTTGACGTCCACGTTCCAGTTGTTCATTCCCGATCTGTATGGATTTGGCTTTTCACCGCGACCCGCGGGTTCGGTCTACGGCCCCGACGCGGTGATGCGCCATTTGGATGCTCTGCTCCAACGCATGCCTGCAACCGATGCTGCCGGTGTTGCTGTTATCGGCGCCTCAATGGGTGGATCCGTTGCCGTTGAACTGGCTCGCCGTCAGCCGGATCGCGTTCGTTCCCTTCTTCTTCTCGCACCAGCAGGTCTCTCGGGTCGGCCGATGCCCGTTCCTCCTTTGCTGGACAGGATTGGGGCCTGGTTTCTTGGGCGGCCCGGTGTGCGCCGTGGCCTCTGCCGCCAGGCCTTTGCAGATCCTGATGCGAGTGTCGGACCGCCGGAGGAACAGATCGCTTCGCTGCACTTGCAGTGTCCGAACTGGGCCTTGGCTCTGGCGGCCTTTGCTCGCAGTGGTGGGTTCGGAGGCTGCGGCGAGCCGCTACCCCATCAGCCCTTGCATGTGATCTGGGGTGACAGCGATCGGATTTTGCGCTCCGCTTTGAAGGAGGAGGCCCTCGCCATCCTTCAGCAACCGGTGGAAACCCTTGAAGGTTGCGGTCATCTTCCCCATCTCGACAATCCTCAGCGCGTCGCCGATTGTTGTGTGGATCGTCTCAGCCCATGAACGCAGCCGACTCACCCCGTTCAGGTCCTGTTCTGCAGCTGATCGCTAGCGGTCTAAAACTGTGGATTCGCAGCCGCTGCGACAGCGTTGGGGATCTTCAACTGCAATTGCACGGCTCAGGTCTCGGCCTGCTGCGGGGCCGGTTGGAGGGGGCAAGCCTGACCGCCAGGGATGTTCTGTTTCAGGGATTGCCTCTTCAACACGCTGAACTGACGAGCGGTCCGATCCAGGTTGATCTCTCATTGCTTCGTCCCGACAAAATGGTGGCGTTGCAGGAGCCATTTGCTCTGAAAGGCCAGGTGACACTGACGGGTCGCGGTCTCAATCAGGCTTTGCTCGGCGAGCCCTGGCGCTGGCTGGGAGATTGGCTTTCGGAGCAACTGATGGGCTTGACCACGCTGGGTGGTCTCGTGATCGACAACGACGTGCTGGAATTACAGGCGCCGGTTGCCGCCCACAAGGACCCGGCCCGGAGACGTTTTCTTCTGGAGGCCGGTCAGAACACCGTGGTGTTGCGTCCTGTGGATGGCGATCAAGAAACAGCTCTCCCGATGGATCCAACGATCCGGATTGTTGAAGCCCAGCTTCAGGGCGGCATGTTGCATCTCACGGGAGATGCCGATGTCACGCCCTGATGATCATTTCGGAGCGATCGTGGGCTGATCAACCCTGGATGGAGCGCACCAGTGTGATCGCGTAGACCACAACAGCTGGGGTGAAGAGATAGCTGTCGATCCGATCGAGAATGCCGCCATGTCCGGGCAGTGCATCGCCGGAGTCTTTGACTCCGGCGTCCCGTTTCATCATCGATTCCGTTAGGTCGCCGACCAGGGCGATCAGGGCCACGAGGGCACCAAGCAGCATCCCCGGCAGCCCCATCAGTGGCCAGCCCAGAAGTCGGCCGCTGAGCAGACCGAGCAGCATGGAGCAGGCGACGCCACCCAGGGCTCCTTCCACCGTTTTGCCAGGCGAGATCGGCGACAGTTGATGCCGCCCGAAGCATTGCCCAAACCCCCAGGAGCCGATGTCGCTGGCCACGATCATCAAACAGGTGGAGAGGGTGATGGCGAGGCCGCTGCTGCACCAGCTCCAGCCTGCTGGAAGCTGTGCCAGGGCTGGTGTCAGCAGGGGGTCGCTCAGGTTGCGCAGCTGCACCCAATGGCTGGGAAGAAAGCCCAAATAGAAGAGTCCGAAAATTGACGCTGCGATGTCGGCAATGGATCCGGTGATCGGCTGCAACAGCAGCCAGGCACAGATCGCTGCACCGGAAAGCGGCAACACGGCATCGGCCAGCACCTGAGGGAGGCCGCCCTGAACGGCCCATTGCGTGCTGAGCAACAGCACTTGGCAAGCAACAAGGGTGGTCTTTGTGGCTGGGCGGATCCCTTTGAACTGGGCCATCCGAAAGAACTCGAGCAGGCCTAGATGCACAATCACGCACACCGCCAGCGTGAACCACCATCCACCCAATCCCACCACCAGCAATCCAAAGCCCCCGGCTGCGCAGCCACTGATCAGGCGTTTGCGGAGAGAACCTCTTTTCTGAGGCCGATGCGGCGTAGAGGGAGCGGCCTCGCTGATCACCTGTGCACCTACGGCGGCCCTGAAGCTGGTGAATTCAGCGTAACAATCGCGTCAGCTTCCGATCAGCTCATGGTCGTTAGGGGCGGTGATGCCCTCGACCGCTCAACCGGTTTTTGGCTCAACTTCGACGTCTCTCAACCTGGACGTCCCTGATCTGTAAGTCCACTGGTGCGTGATTGCACGCCACATCTCTGTGGTCACCCCTTAGTGATCTGATCGGCCCCAGTTCACAGTTCACCCCTGTGTCACCCGATTGCATCAACCGTTTCATGGGCGGGGTGCGAGGCGCGAACCACTCGGATGCGCTCTGGTAATTGATCTCCCCAGAGGATGCGCTGCCGTTGCAGCCAGTCGAGCCGTTGCCGGTCGAGCCGTTCACCTGGAACCAGCAATGGGATGCCTGGGGGATAAGGGCACACCAGCTCCGCGGCGATCCGACCCTCCGCAGCAACCAGAGGTACGGCTTCACTCTCTGCACGCCAGGCCATGGCCAAGGATGTGTCCGGCATCCCCACCAGCGGCAGCGGTGCTGGCTCAAACGGAGCCTGGGCGACCCGATCGGGATGGGCCGATCGCAACGATCCCCAGGCTTTGCGCAACTGCTGTTCCAGGCCACGATGCTTCGCCAGGCCCAGACAGAAGGTCACGGTGGCGGGTTCCGGTAACTCTGCGATCAGCCCGCGCGGCATCCACCACGCGTCAGCGTCAAGCCCGCTGATCCCGATCGATCCGGTGTGCAGCACCATCCTCAGCGGGTCTTGATTGCTGAGAAGTGGCAGTCCTGAGCGACGCAGACGTGTGGCGAGATGCCTGGCGTCATCCAGCCGGCGTTTCAGTCGGCGCCGGCCCTGCGGCTGCTGCCATTCATTTAGGGCTGATACGCAGGATGCCAGCAGCAGTGCACTTGGACTCGTGGTTTGCAGCCAGCCCATGCTGCGTTCCACCCGAATGGGATCCACCCGATCACCCTGATGCCAGAGAACGGCGGTTTGAGCGAGGCCTGCTGCCGATTTCTGCAGGGAATGCACCACCAGATCAGCGCCGCCATGCAGTGCGGAACGCGGCAGCATCGGATCCACGTCCGTCAGGAAATGGCTGCCGTGCGCCTCGTCGACCAGCACGGGCCACCCCTGCTTGTGCAGCAAATGGATCAGCGGTTTGAGATCGCCTGCATACCCCTGGTAAGTGGGGTGAACCAACACGGCAGCAGCGATGGCTTTGGTTGGCAGGGGCAGTGCGCCCAGCACATCGATCAGCCACTCAGCGTCCAGAGGAGCCGCTTGGCCTCGATCGTTCAGGAACGGCAGATCGAACAGCACGGGGGTGAGCTCCCCCAGCAGGCAGGCCTGCAGCAAGCTGCGGTGAGCATTGCGGGGCATCAGCACCGCCTGCCCCGGTCGTGTGATGGCCAGAAGTGCGGATTGCAACAGGCCGGTGGCACCGTTGACACCGAACCAGGCACGTTGGGCCCCAACGCATTCGGCTGCCTGCTGCTGCGCTTCCGCTACGGCACCTTCGCTCTCAAGGGGCCCCCCGATGTGTGGGAGTTCCGGTAGATCCCAAGACCCAGCCCTTCTCTGAAGAAGTCGTCGCAAGGAGTTGGGAAGCGCTGCACCGCGGCCGTGGGCGGGAAGGAACAGACATCGTCCAATGTCCTGCTGCAGGGATGACAGCAGCCCCATCGCAACCGAGAGTGCGTCTGATCAGAAACTACTGAGCCGACACCATCCCCACGGGAGCAACGTTTTAGCCCCACGTCGGTTCAGTGCCACGTCGGTTCAGCGCTACAGCGGTCGTCCAGCATGGTTGTGTTCTCAATGTTCAGCAATCGCAGAGGGCAGCTGC
>CAZJLQ010000098.1:0-5906 GCA_964546675.1 uncultured Synechococcus sp. | reverse complement strand
TTCTGGGATTAAGGATTGTTCAGTCATTCAAACAAACGATCCCACCATTCTGTGCGTCATTGAAGTGCACATTCCAGCAACGAAGGGCCACAACTCGAAGCACATTCGCAAGCAGGGTTGATGAATCAGCGGCTCCAATTGGTTCTGAAACGAAACATTGACGATGGGGGGGCGCCACGTGATCAATCCACCATCCCGGCGGGGCTGAGGCGGCCAGTGCTTTGCGACAGCCGCACAGAACGAACGATCGCCAGTCGATACGATCGCGCCAAGAGACGAGTGGAGGGGTCGTGCAGAACTGGATGCCACTCGCGATCCGATCCGGCACCGCACTGAGTGGACTGCTTCTGGTGCTCTTCCTAGTCGTGCATCTGGCGGGAGTGATCCCGGCCCTCGCCGCACCAGAGGCCTTTGAGCATTACGCCGTCACGCTCCATAGCAGTCCTTGGCTGCCTGTGCTCGAACTCGCCCTTGCCACCGCAGGGCTGGCTCACATCATGTTGAGCTTGTTCAAGAGTGCCCAGAATCGCCAGGCCGGTAACCGGGCGAAGCTGAACAGTCGGCGGGAACAACCGCTCGCCGCCTTCGCCAGCCGCAACAAATTGAGCGCCGGTTTGATCACGCTCAGCTTTCTGATCATTCACCTGCAGCAACTGCGGCTGCCTCGTCCAGCGGCAGGTCATGAGCGTGAGCTGCTGCTGGCGGTGCTGCATCAGCCATTCAGTCTGGGGTTGTATGTCGCCGCTTGTCTGGCCCTTGGCCTGCATCTTCTCCATGGCGCTGAAGCCGCGCACCGCAGCCTTGGTTTGTTGACACCGATGAACAGCAGCAAGCTGCGCAATGGTGGAAGGCTCCTGGCCATTGTGATCGGTGGAGGCTTCCTGCTCACCACCCTTGGCCTGGCCTTTGGAGACTTCTGATGAGCGGTTTACCCGATCCGCGCCTTCCCTCTGGCCCCATTGCCGATGCCTGGCAACGCACCAAGGAGGGGCTGCCACTCATCAGTCCACTCCGAAAAAGCAAAATCGATGTCCTGGTGGTGGGCACAGGCCTGGCCGGTGCTTCCGCGGCGGCAACCCTGGCGCAGCAGGGTTACCGGGTCACGGTTCTGAGCTTTCACGACAGTCCCCGTCGAGCCCATTCCGTCGCCGCCCAAGGGGGGATCAATGCGGCACGTCCAGTTGCTGTGGATGGAGACAGTGTCAGTCGTTTGTTCACCGACACCTTGAAGGGAGGTGATTTCAGAGCCAGGGAATCCGGCTGCCAGCGGCTTGCGGAAATCAGCAGCGGCATCATCGACCAATGCGTCGCCCAAGGGGTGCCATTCGCCCGTGAATACGGCGGCAGCCTCGCCACCCGCAGTTTCGGCGGTGCCTTGGTGAGCCGCACCTTCTATGCCCGTGGCCAGACAGGGCAACAACTGCTGTACGGGGCTTATCAGGCCTTGATGCGCCAGGTCGCCCTCGGTCACATCAGACTCCTCACCCGCCGCGACGTCCTCGATCTGATCACCGTTGACGGCGTTGCCCGTGGGGTGGTGGCAAGGCATCTGATCACAGGTGAGTTAGAGGTGCACACCGCCAGGGCAGTGCTGCTGTGCACCGGTGGCTACAGCAACGTCTACTTTCTCTCGACCAATGCACTGAAATCCAACGCCAGTGCGATCTGGCGCGCCCACCGCAAGGGCGCTCTGTTCGCCAATCCCTGTTTCACCCAGATCCACCCCACCTGCATCCCCAGCGGTGATGCCTTCCAAAGCAAGCTGACGCTGATGAGTGAAAGCCTTCGCAATGACGGACGCATCTGGCTCCCGAAACAGGCTGGAGACAAGCGACCCGCCGATGAAATTCCCGAGCAGGAGAGGGATTACTTTCTTGAGAGGATGTATCCCACCTACGGGAACATGACTCCGCGGGATGTGGCCTCTCGTCGGGCGAGAGAACTTTGCAATGCGGGCCATGGTGTCGGGCCAGACGGTCGATCCGTGTACCTCGACCTCACGGATTCGATCCGAGAGGAAGGCCGGGGTGCCATCGCCGCTCGCTACGGCAACCTGATGACGATGTATGAGCGGATCAGCGGCGACGACCCCTACCGCAAGCCGATGCGGATTTATCCCGCACCGCATTACACGATGGGAGGACTCTGGGTTGATTACCACTTGATGAGCTCGATCCCCGGTCTGTTTGTCCTAGGGGAGGCCAACTACTCCGAACATGGCGCGAACCGCCTCGGTGCAAGCGCTCTGATGCAGGGGTTAGCAGATGGCTACTTTATTGCGCCATCCACGGTCTCAGCATGGTTGGCTGGAACACCCGCCATGGAGATCAACCCTGATGATCCTGCATGCCGCGATGCACTCGAAGCCACGCGGTTGAGGATCGACAACCTGCTGAACAATGGGGGCAGCACTCCAGTGGATGCCTTCCATCGCGAGCTCGGCGACATCATGATCGAACGCTGCGGAATCAGCCGCCATGCCGGTGGGATCCGTGAGGGATTGAAGCAGGTGGCTGATCTGGAGGAACGCTTCCATCACGACGTACGGGTCCCAGGAGAACGCCAAGAACCCAATGCGGAACTCGAAAAAGCACTGCGCGTCGAAGACTTCTTTGGACTGGCGAAGCTGATGCTGCGCGATGCGCTCGCAAGGGAAGAGTCCTGCGGAGCCCACTTCCGTGAGGAACACCAAAGTGCTGAAGGCGAAGCACAACGCGATGACGCCAACTTCGCTCACATTGCGGCGTGGGAACACAACGGGGATGGGGAACCGATCCGGCATAGCGAGCAGCTGCGGTTTACGGCTCTGCAACCCAGCACCCGCAGCTACCGATGAACATCAAGCTGCGCATCTGGAGGCAAACCGCTGCCCATGAAACCGGGCTCTATGAGAGCCATGAGCTGCAGGACGTCTCCAGCGACTTGTCATTGCTTGAGGTGCTCGACCAACTGAATGAACGACTGATCAGCGCTGGCGAACGACCGATCAATTTTGACCACGACTGCCGAGAGGGCATCTGCGGCAGCTGCGGTTTTCTGGTGAACGGCCAGGCGCACGGACCGCGAGCTGCCACTTCGGTGTGTCAGCTCTATCTGCGTGAGTTCAGTGATGGCGCTGTGTTGACCCTTGATCCCTGGCGTGCCCAGGCCTTTCCAATCATTCAGGATCTGATGGTCGATCGTGGCGCCTTCGATCGACTTATTTCAGCAGGAGGGTACTGCTCCACAGGCACCGGCCAGGCGCCGGATGGGAATGCTTTGCCGGTAGGCCGTGATCAAGCGACAAGCGCCTTCAATACGGCAACGTGCATTGGCTGCGGGGCATGCGTCGCCAGTTGCCGCAATGCATCCGCGAGTCTTTTTGTGGCTGCAAAATTGGCTCATCTGGGCCAACTGCCTCAAGGGCAACCGGAACGGGCCGCCCGCGCCAACGCGATGCAGAACCAGATGACTGCAGAAGGATTTGGAAGCTGCAGCAGCAACCTGGAGTGCGAAGCGGTCTGCCCTCAGGAGATTTCGGCAGACTGGATCAGCTGGATGCATCGAGAAAAGAGACGCTAACCCAGTCCGGTGCTGGCCGTTGGCCTGATGAGCTGCCCATCAGTCAATGCCCAAGCAAGTG
This sequence comes from uncultured Synechococcus sp., assembly GCA_964546675.1. Taxonomy (GTDB): domain Bacteria; phylum Cyanobacteriota; class Cyanobacteriia; order PCC-6307; family Cyanobiaceae; genus Parasynechococcus. The sequence continues at coordinate 2,284 of CAZJLQ010000098.1, read as the reverse complement.
CCCAAAAGCAACGTTTCGCCCAGGCGTGAAAGATGGAACACATAACTACCTCTTAGCTGTTGAAAAAAAGCAGGTGAGTCGTCCGGCAACAACTTGACAACTGAAATGGCCCCGGCACTTGGCCAACAAAGCAAGACACCCGCCTGCGGAACACAGATGATTCCCAAACCTGTTCTTGTTGGTTTCAAAATCTGAGCAGCAGGATCGCTCGATTCCAAACTTCTAAAGATTTCAACTCAATCAAGCAGACTGACAACCAGGCCACGCACTCCGAACCAAATGATCCTGGCAAGTGCTAGAAGAATTAAAGATCAACCAGCAATGAAACGTGGCTTACAACCTTAAATCCATTCTTGACAAAGAAGGACCACTTTTCGATACAGACCAGAGAAAGATTTCTTATTATATTGAAGAAGGGGAGTGGGAAGTCACAGTCAACAAAGGCAAAAAAAATGAAAAGGTGTTTACGACATTCAAGCACGACAAAAGACATATCAACTTCATCGAAAAGACTTTTAGAGAGCTTGACCGCGCCCTACCAGTAAAATTCATTGAATCATTCGATCACAACGACGCTGATATATCAATTTACTTTGTTGACACAAATGATGACGTTGAATGGGACAATGAAACCTATGGAATGACCTACTGGGAGGACGATTACATTGATATTCTTTGGCAGGATGCTGACGGCAAAAAAAGAACTTTTACCAACGATGACAAAATGACCTTAGTTCATGAAATTGGTCATGCTCTTGGGATTGACCATCCAGACGGAGATGGAGAAAATCCAGACTTTGACACTGACATCACAGTGATGTCATACAACAAAGGCAGAGAAGGATGGCCATCCTGGTATCAGGATCTCGATCTTGAAGCATTGCATTATTTATGGGGCGCAGTTATTGAAGGGAGCAACAAACGTGACAGACTAAGTGGCACGAATGGAGACGATGAAATCTATGGTCACGGAGACGATGACCGCATCAATGCAAAGGCTGGAGATGACATTATCCATCCAGGAGATTTTGGCAAGAACAAAGATATTATTACAACCGGATCAGGAGAAGACGTTGTTGTCCTGGATGAAGACAGTTACGTTTACATCACAGATTTCAAAACTGGTTCTGACGAAATCGACGTGACAGCACTGAGCAATCTCGACACCTGGACCAAAGGAAATAGCACATACATTGGCGACGATGACTATATTTATGCAATTTTAAAAGGAAAAAATCACGACCTCATCTATGAAGATGGCTTCTTTTTCTAGTCATCATTACTGCTTGAATTGAAGGGAGGCTGGGTTTCATGTGGGTAAGAATGTGAAGGTAGAACTTGAAAAAAGTTGCTTCGTGGCTTCACATTCGATACCTCCATTGTCGCAACGGTCTGCACCGGCATCGCCAATTCGTTGAGCAGCATGGCTTACGACATCACATTCGGCGGCAGTGAGACTCCTGCTACCTTGCGCAACCAGCCAACGACCCTGAACCGAGACTGGCCATCCTTACCGCGATTCGCTGTTGTGTAAGCGAAGAGACAATGCTCGTGAACGAAGGAAAACTCATTCGCAAGTTCACCAGTTCATCGTGTCATCAAAGTCCATCAAGGCCGCTTGACCTGACTTGAAGTTCTCACGATTCTTGTCACCTTACTCGTAGTGAACAGGAGCTACAGCGAAACCCTGATGCATCAGGATGTCAAGCAACTCATTCGTGTTCGTTTTTAAGTTACGCCAAACATTGTTCAGTGTCTTGTAAACGGGGTCCTGAGGTTCGGGCTTTCCCACAACAAACCGGCGCCAGCCAAAGGTACATTCTGTAATGAGCATTTTGTCTCAGCATGTAAAAGCATCGGGTCAATTTGCAGCTATTGCTGTCGTTCAATTTTCAAAGGTCGGTCGATCGAGTCACGTTTGTCCTCCGCCCAAAACCAGCGATTCGAGAGTTTTCATTGGAGTGAGTCATCGGCTTCCTAGCCAACGACGTTCGCCAACTCACGCACGAAAAACACTTGGAGACAAAGTCCCACACCTTTTAAATTTCTCGATTCAATACTTCGTCGGGCATCGAGCCCATACTTCTTGGCCGACCGCGAACCAGTGACCTCATTATGCCCGGCTAAACATTCGATGACTCCCTGGTCACAACCCGCACGCCTACTCAGTGCATAGAACGTGTGCCTTCCACTGTGAGGTGTGGCCAATTGGTCTTCCATGTGTTTGTGCAAGTCGAGGCTGAAGCGACCATTAACTACATCGAAGACAAAAAGACTTTTATAA
>CAZJLQ010000097.1:0-6008 GCA_964546675.1 uncultured Synechococcus sp. | reverse complement strand
AAAAACAGAAGCAAGCAAATCTACTAAGCCCTATATCTTCAAAGCCTCATCCACTAATACACGCAAACAGCACTTACTGTCGGACTTTCGCCAACAAAAGCAGGCAGTGATTCAACTTAAAAACGTGCAACCACACGACTCCTCAACCAAAAACCCCTTAAATCTCTTCTCGACTTAACAGAAAAGATCGATTCACATACCTACGGATTGTTCATTTCAACAAGCCATGATCACATTCAACGCTTTCGCTCAGGCAAGCATCAGGAACCCTCAAATTGTTGAGCTGCTTCGGTTCTCCCTTAATCCAAAGGAAGATCACCCCGCGCGCAAACCGTTCCCCAACACAAGCTTTGGTCCTCATCCCAGCGGGGTTCCACGGAAACCCACGATCCGCGCTGACCAGCTCGCATGCGCATCCGTCCACTGCCGTCATGGCGGAACTCAATCCGATCTGAGCCAATCTCTAAAAACCAATGATGCCCAGGTGAAAGCTGACGCATCTGGCAATCCGTCCATCGCTGAGCACCCTGTTTGCACTGCAAACCAGAGGTTCCAGCCACGGCTTCGGAACCCAACCATGCGCCGGCACCAACACCTACCGCCATCGCCGACATCAACGCCGCCGCAAGAACCAAAACACGCGTCACAACAAGGCGAAACCCTCTTTTTCAACATGCGCTTCCCGTTGATCACGACGCGGAGGACCCCCCAGATCTCTTAACGGTTAGGTGTCTGTCAGGATTCACAAAGCACCTCTGGAGATCGTGCCGCGTTATCAAGCCCGCGTTCTGGTGCGCCTTCGCCCCTCTGTGCTCGATCCAGCCGGGGAAGCCACCCGAGGCGCTGCAAGCCGGCTTGGTGTAGACGGCATCAGCAAGCTGCGCATCGGAAAAGCCGTGGAAATGGAGCTGGATGCTCCCGATGAAGCAGAGGCCAGGCGTCGCCTGGAACTACTCAGCGACCGTCTGCTGGCCAATCCAGTGATCGAGGACTGGTCGCTGGAGCTTCAGGACTCATGACCATTGGCGTGATCGTCTTTCCCGGTTCGAACTGCGACCGGGATGTGCAGTGGGCCACCGAGGGATGCCTGGGCATGACCACGCGCCGGCTTTGGCATGAAGAAACCGACCTGAGTGGGCTGGCGGCCGTGGTGCTCCCCGGTGGCTTCAGCTATGGCGACTACCTCCGCTGCGGTGCGATTGCCCGCTTTGCACCTGCGCTTCAGGCCCTTCTGGACTTTGCCGCGAAAGGGGGCCGCGTTCTGGGGATCTGCAATGGCTTTCAGGTGTTGACCGAACTTGGGTTGCTACCGGGTGCACTGACCCGCAACAGCGAACTGCACTTCATCTGTGAAGACGCCCCTCTCGACGTCGTCAGTGCCCGCAGTCCCTGGCTGCAGGCCTACGGAGCCGGTGGCCATCTCACCCTGCCCATCGCCCATGGGGAAGGGCGATATCAGTGCACTGAGGACACCCTCAAGCAACTGCAGGACGACGATGCGATTGCGCTGCGTTACGGCCACAACCCGAACGGATCCGTGGCCGACATCGCTGGGATCACGAACACGGCTGGCAATGTGCTCGGTTTGATGCCTCATCCCGAACGCGCCTGTGATCCGGCCACGGGTGGGGTGGATGGGCGCGCCATGCTCCAGGCACTTCTGGATTGATGTTCAAACGCCGGTCGCTGCTGATTGCAGGAGCCACCGCTGCGATCAGCAGTCTCTGGCCCCGTTCCGGAGGAGCAGCCAGCCGCCATGTTCTGCCCGCACCACCACCACTCAAACCGGGAGCTCGACTGAGGGCTGTCAATCCCGGCACCTGGATGGATCCAGACACCGACTTTGACGAGCTGATCGAGCGCTGCGCCAAGCAGGGCTGGCAGCTTCAAATTCCGGATTCCGTTCGGCGCCAGTGGCGTTATTTCTCCGGCACGGATCAGGAACGGGTCGCGGATCTTCAAGAGGCCTGGTCGGACCGCTCCATTGATGGAGTTTTTTATCTCGGCGGTGGTTGGGGAGGAGCACGCATCCTTGAAGCGGGCTTCCGCTTCCCCCGCCGCCCCCTTTGGAGCGTGGGCTTCTCCGATTCCAGCTCACTCCTCCTAGCCCAGTGGGCTGCTGGGCTACCGGGGGCCATTCACGGCTCATGCTTCGGACCGGACGAACGCTGGGAACGCACGGCCGCCTTGCTGAGCGGGCAACCTGTCGATCCGCTGCAGGGCAGCGGTCGAGTCCGAGGCCTGGCTCAGGGTCCGCTGGTGGTGAGCAACCTGACGGTGGCGACGCACCTGATCGGCACACCCTGGTTTCCCGATCTGAAGGGCGCCATCCTTGTCTTGGAAGACGTTGGCGAAGCGCCCTACCGCATTGACCGCATGCTGACCCACTGGCGCAGCGCAGGTGTTCTCGCAGCTGTGGCGGGTGTGGCAACGGGACGGTTCAGCTGGAAGAAGGACGACATCCTTCCTGGCGACTTCTCCATGGAGGAAATCCTTGAAGAGCGTCTTGGTGATCTGGGGATCCCCCTGGTGATGGATCTGCCTCTGGGCCACGGACGCCCGAACATGGCTCTGCCCCTGGGGAGACAAGCCCGCCTGAACGGGTCACACGGCACGCTCGAGCTGCTCCAGTGATCGGCATCCTGCTGCTGGCCGTCAGTCTTTGGATCGAAACGGTGCCGGCTGCTCCGATCAGCCGCGACGACCCGGAACAGGCGGATCTCAACACAACATCCGTATCCAGCGCTGCGGGATCTGCCGTGGTGGTGACAGCCCACCCGAAAGCGAGCGAAGCCGCCCTGTCCATGCTCAAGGCGGGTGGCCACGCGGTGGATGCCCTGGTGGCGGCGCAAGCCGTTTTGGCCGTTGTGGAACCCCAGAGTTCCGGTTTGGGAGGGGGAGGATTCCTGCTGCACTGGGATGCACAACAGCGCTCACTTGAGGTGCTGGATGGACGCGAGACGGCACCGGAACGCAGCCGTCCAGACGATCTGCTCAGCCCCGAGGGGAAACCATTGCCCTGGCGGGACGCCACACGCCGTTTGAACGCGATCGGCATTCCAGGAACGGTGGCACTGCTCTGGGAAGCCCACCAGCAATACGGCCATCTGCCCTGGGCGAGCACCCTCGCACCAGCGATCGATCTCGCACGCGATGGTTTCAAGCCAAGCCAGCGCTTCCAACGATCGATCCAGCTGGCCCAACGCCTGGGTACAGCCCACAGCCCGGCGTTTGAGGCCCTTTACCTGCCAGGTGGTAAGCCAGCTTCAACAGAGCAGCGCTTTCGCAATCCCGCCCTGGCCCGCACCCTTCAACAGCTGGCCCGGGATGGCGGTCTGGCGTTTTATCGCGGTGCACTGGCAGAGCAAATTCGCCGGGGCATCAACGCTCTGGCGAAGGATGAGCCCGATTTCCGTGGCTGGTCGGCCACCGACCTGAGCTCCTACACCGTGATCCGACGCGCACCACTGTGTGCAAAGTGGCTGACCGATCTGCTCTGCACGATTCCACCACCGAGCAGCGGTGGGCTGGCCGTGCTCCAGGCCTTGGCCCTGTTGACACAGCCCGGCCACACCCTGGATCCCACGCAGCCCAGCTCCTGGCGTCGTCTGGCCAACGCAATCGCCTGGGCGGATGCCGATCGCCTCTATTGGATCAGGGATCCGATCGACGGCCCCCCTCCGATCAGGGCATTGCTTAATCCTGCATACATCCGCCAACGATCCCTGGCGATGGGAGCGTCTCATGGCTCAAGGCCAGGGCCCGGACTTCCCCCCGGGATCAAGCGCTATCCCTTCGCTGTCCCTGGCTCTGGCCAGGAACAGGGCACCACCCACCTGTCGATCGTGGACAGCCTCGGCAACATCGCCAGTTACACCGCATCGGTGGAGACCGTCTTTGGAAGTCGACACGTCGTCGCCGGCATGGTGATGAACAACCAGCTCACCGATTTCTCCTTTCGCCCTTCCATCGCCGGCCAACCGGTGGCGAACCAACGCCGGCCAGGCCGTCGGCCGATGTCATCCATGGCGCCGATGATTGTGTTCCGCAACGGCGATCCCGTTCAGGCCCTCGGTAGCCCGGGTGGCCGTCGCATCCCCCACTACCTCAGCCGTGTCCTGGTTGCTTCTCTGATCTGGGGAGAGTCACCCGAGAGGGCCGTGGCCTTACCCCATCTTTCTAGAAGCGGCACAACGCTTGTGCTGGAACGTGATTCAACACTCCCATGGCCGGTCGCCCCGAACGGCCTTGCATTGGCGCATCAACCGGTGCGCTTCCAAGACTTCGGCAGTGGAGTTGCATTGCTGCAACGCATCAACGGCCGCTGGCATGGCGCAGCCGATCCACGCCGGGAGGGTACGGCGGTGGCCCTGCGCTGAGATTGCCGCTAGCGATCAAGCAAGACAGGCAGGGAGCCATGGCCGATCTCACCATCGCGAACTCGGTGTCCGATCTGATCCAAGGCGATGTCCGAGAACATCTGCCACTGGAACGGATTCCCCTGGGCGGAGACGTGCTGGGTCTGGGCACCACCACCAGCATCGATAACGGTGAACTGACCTTTCTCCTGGACGGAAACCAACATTCCGCGATCTGGCGGTGCGTCGCTCACGACGGCAGCATCATCAAACTCTCCGTTGGCGATGGAAGTGGTCACTTCCCCTATGTGTGCTTCACAGGGGATGCCACTGCTCTGCGTCGACCAGCAGATCTCATCGCCCTGGGTGACCAGGAAGACCGTCCACTGCAGGCTCTCGTGGCTGAAGCGATCGATCATGGCCAGCGCCTAGGGAGCCTGGAGCCAGCACCGATCTACGGCGTGCGTCTGGTCGCGCATTGGCACGAACTGGTCATCACCGTGGCATCCAAGCTCTGCATGGGGCAGCAGCGCAGAAACCTTGGCATTGCCTCCAGTGAGGCAGGAACAACAACCGCGGGCTTGAGCATCTACGACATGCTTCAGCACTATCGGCTCGCACCATTGCCCACGGAGAACGCGGGCGATCCGATCCGGTACCTGGGGCGATCCATGCATTGGGACTGCTGCGGATTCTTCGATACCGAGCCGGAACAGGGCCGCGTGACCGTGCCGCAACCGGGTGCCCATCTGCATCTGCATGGCTGCAGCACCGACCTGGCCCATGGTGGCCATCTCCACCATGAGCACCCTTCAACCCGCTTGGCTCGACTGGAGAGTCTGTGGCTGTACCCGCTCAGCAGCATCAACTCGCTGGCGAGCGACCTGGCCATCGAAGCCGTTGCTTACCGAGAGGGCAAACTCCAGTTCCGTGTGAACAACATTGGCAGCATGGATGTCAGTGACGTGGGCGTCGCGGTCGTCATCGATGACAGCTTCAGCAGCCACCGCTACCTACGTCTTCCTTGGATCAAAGCCGGCGAAAGCGAAGACTTCTCCATGCCACTCTCTCTATCCCCAGGGGATCACAACATCTCCGTTATTGCCGATCCCGAACAGATCGTGATCGATGCACCAGGGCGCAGGGAGAACAATCAAATCACCCTGAACGTCGAGATTCCCTGAACAAAAAAAGGGGGGCTTTCGCCCCCCATCGATCCATGACTTGACCTTGCTCAAGCAGCAACAGCAGCCTTGGGATCAAGAGCACCCTTCGCGTAGAGACCGGCGAAGTGGGTGATGCTTTGCTGCTGGATCTTGCTGGCGTTACCAGCAGCCCAGAACTGCTGATAACGATCCAGGCAGACCTGCTTCATGTACTTACGAGCCGGCTTGTTGAAGTGGCGAGGATCGAAGTTGGCGGGATCGGCCATGGCCGCTTCACGCACCGCAGCTGTGAAAGCAAGGCGGTTGTCGGTGTCGATGTTCACCTTCCGAACACCATTGCGAATGCCCTCCTGAATTTCTTCGACCGGCACGCCGTAGGTCTCAGGGATGGCTCCACCAAACTTGTTGATCATTTCCAGCCATTCCTGAGGAACGGAGGAGGAGCCGTGCATCACCAGGTGGGTGTTGGGGATGGCTTTGTGGA
>CAZJLQ010000096.1:0-6018 GCA_964546675.1 uncultured Synechococcus sp. | reverse complement strand
ATGTTTGCTCATCCATAAGCTATGAACTTCCTATTCCCAATTTCTATTCCCTTTCCCATTTGAATTTGTATTGGTCTTGGACATTGAGACGCTTGATCTCTGCCCATCCTGAAATCTCATCAAAGGCTCATTTCCAGCATTCGCTGGATTGGTTTCAAGGCCCTGAGTCGAATCTCCTCGTCCATTTCAATCGTTGGTTCGAGGGTCTCCAGGCATGCCTGCAGTTTTTCAAGGGTGTTGAGTCGCATGTGCGGGCAGGCATTGCAGCTGCAGCCATCCAGCCCCGGCACATCCAAGAGGGTTTTGTTCGGAACTCGCTGTTTCATCTGGTGAATGATTCCCGGTTCGGTCAACACAATGAATGTGTCGGCGTTGCTGCTCTCGCTGTATCCGAGCAGTTTGCTGGTGGATCCGATGAAATCAGCCAGGTCGAGCAGGTTCTGCTGGCACTCGGGATGGGCGATTACTTCGGCAGCGGGATGTTCCAATTTCATCTGTAGAACAGCCTCTTCGCTGAATGTTTCATGGACGATGCAGCGTCCTGGCCAGAGCGTTAGGTCCCGTCCGCTTTGCCGTTGTACCCACCGTCCGAGGTTCTGGTCTGGTGCGAACAGCACAGGGCGGGTTTCAGGGATCTGCCGAACCAGATCCACGGCGTTGCTGCTCGTGCAGATCAGATCACTCTGTGCCTTCACAGCTGCTGTGCAGTTGATGTAACTCACCACCAGATGATCTGGATGCTGGGCGCGAAAGTCAGCGAATTCATCCGCTGGGCAATCGTCTGCCAAGGAACAGCCGGCGTCGAGATCCGGCAGCACCACCGTTTTTTCCGGACTGAGGATTTTTGCGGTCTCCGCCATGAAGTGCACCCCGCAGAAGACGATCACGTCCGCATCTGTGCTGGCGGCCTTTCGTGACAGTTCCAGGGAATCGCCGATGAAGTCGGCAATGTCCTGAATTTCTGGCTCCTGGTAGTAGTGCGCCAGGACGATGGCGTTGCGTTCCTTTTTCAGCTGTTCGATCGCCGCAACCAGGACGGTGTCAGCGCTCATGGGGACGGGACCGAGGCAGGATGGCTCCAGCCTAGGCATCAGCTCTGTCGCATCTGCGCCTCGCCATCGCCGGCGACCTCCACGGCTCCTGGAGCGATGCTGATGAGCGTCTGCTTGAGCAGCTGCGGCCTGATGCCGTTTTTTTTGTGGGTGATCTCAGTGACGGTGACTTACGTCTGACCCGTCGCATCGCCTCCCTGCCCTATCCCTTGGCAGTGATCCTCGGGAATCACGATCGTGGTCGCGATCGCAGTGGCGAGATTCTCCGCCAGCAGCTCACCTTGCTCGGTGACAATCACTGTGCCTGGGGGCAGCGGCAGTGGAGCTCGCCGGCCCTGTCGGTGGTGGGTGCACGGCCCTGCAGTGCCGGTGGCGGTTATCAGCTTTCCAAAGCCGTGGAAGCGGTCTATGGACCGGTCACTCTCCAGGAGTCTGCAAGGCGTATCGCTGATGCAGCCAACGCGGCTCCATCCAATCTCCCCCTGGTTGTTCTTGCCCACTGCGGTCCGTCTGGTCTGGGGTCAGACCCCGCCAGTCCCTGTGGCCGCGATTGGAAGACACCGGCCATTGATTGGGGTGATCAGGATCTGGCCCTTGCCTTGGATCTGATGGCGCGCGAGCGTCCAGCCGATCTTGTGGTGTTCGGCCACATGCACCACAAACTCAAGCGCAGCAGTGGTTTGCGTCAAAGCCTGCTTCAGGATCGCCGGGGCACGGCCTATGTGAACGCCGCTTGTGTGCCACGCCTGGGGGTCGATCAATCGGGTCGATCTCTGATGCATTTGTCCTGGGCTGAGTTTGTCGATGCGCGGCTCACCCACCTCAGTCATCGCTGGTACAGCTCCGATGCGGCCCTGATCCATGAGGAGGTTTTGCCTTTGCAGAACTCCGTCGCATGCTGATTTACGTCTGCAGCAGCAGCCATGGTTTCGGCCATGCAGCGCGAGACGCTGCGGTGCTCCAGGAACTTCATCAGCTTCGTCCTGACTGGAGGCTGGTGTTCAGTTCGAAACTGCCTCCTGCCGTCCTCCGGTTGCTGATTGGCATTCCATCCGTTGAGATCCGCTCTCTCCAGTGGGATGTGGGCATGGTCCAAGCTGATGCACTGGGCAGTGATCCGGAGGGAACGCTCAAGGCACTTGAGCGTCTTGAGCAGGTTCTTCCCGACCAGCTGCACGACGAAGCCCGCTGGATCAGGGCGCAGGGTGACAAGGTTCTGATCCTTGCCGACATCCCCCCCTCCGCCGCTGACCTTTCAGCGCAGTTGAACTGCCCGTTGGTGTGGCTTGGCAATTTCGGTTGGGATGCGATCTACGCACCGTTCGGGGGGCGGCTTCGAGAGCACGCCGAGAGAGCTGAGCAGGCCTACCGGCGCGGGAACTTTCTCTTGCGTTGTCCCTTCGATCTCGCCATGGACTGGGGGCTACCGGAGTTGCCGCTTGGCTTGGTCACCAGCCGAGCTCGAGATCTACCTCCTCATTTTCTGAAGGAGCTGCACTGCATCGAGCACCCGCTGGTGATGGTTGGTTTCGGAGGGCTGGGTCTGTCGATCGACCCTCAACATTTCGGGCGCTGGCCCGATCACCACTTTCTGATGCCAAGCCCACTGAAGCAATCGACTCAGCGGGTGTTGCAGGGGGTCTCCAATCTCACCTTGCTCCCCGATGGTCTGCGCCCTTTGGATCTGATGCCGTTGTGCAGTCGGCACCTTGGGAAACCGGGGTTCAGCACGTTTTGCGAGGTGATGGCTGCGGGTGTTGGCATGCACGTCGTTGAGCGTTTCGATTTTGCTGAAGTCAGTGCACTCATGCAGGGCCTCAAAAACCATGCCAATCACCTGATCCTGTCCCGCTCCGCCTACCTACAGGGGGACTGGGGCTTGGACCGGCCGCTTCAGATGGCTCAACAAGGGGGATTGCGTGCCGATGGTGCTGGCCAGGCTGCCGCAGCCATTGTGACTTTGGCGGAGCGAATCTGACTCCACTAAATTGTATTCAATGATGCAATTTATCCTCGATTGTGATTGTTATTGCGAAATTTAATGGCCTAGTTGATAAAGTGTTCAATTGGTTGACTGGCATATTTACCCATTGCTTCGGCAGTTCTGTTCGACAAAGTCATCGAAGGAAATTCATTGCTTTAAAGCGATGAAGCGTCATCCGCTTCTGACGCCTTCCTTGTCAATGTCCTTTGAATGCTCCTTATGGCTATCCAGGTAACGATTGGTCGGATCTCCCTCGTTGCGACCATCTTCACTGGACTACTGCCCGTCAGCCTTGCGACACCGTCAGCGCAGGCAAGCATTCTCCCCCCAGCATCTCGCGCTCAACTGCTGAGTCCGCCCGATGCCACTCCCTCACGAGCCCTTCCTTACATCATCACACCCGAGCGCCGGGCAATCCTCAACACCATCCGCTTCGCAGAAGGCACCTGGCGTGGTGGTCTTGATGTGGGATACCGCGTCATGTTCGGTGGTGGTCTGATGGCCAACATGAACCGCCATCCCGATCGAGTGATCTACAGCTCCCGCTACGCCAGCGCGGCAGCAGGGGCCTACCAGTTCATGCCGTTCACTTGGAATCTGGTGCAACGCAGTATCGGTGTGGTGGGATTTGGGCCTGCTGCCCAGGATCAGGGCGCACTTTTCCTTATTGAGCGACGCAAGGCGCTTCCTCTCACTGATGCTGGAAACCTCACCCCCGTTCTGACTGCCAAACTGGCTCCCGAGTGGGCTTCGTTCCCAACTCTGGCTGGCCGCAGCTACTACGGGCAGCCAGTCAAGAAATACGACCGACTCAAATCCTTCTACAACGTCAATCTCCTGGAGCTCCGACGGCTCCGGGATGAGAAGAGGGCTGCGTTGTCCCGTTTGAAAGCTGAGCCTGAGGTTTGCTCAGGCTCAAGAATTGAGTGTGCGACTCAATTCTGATCAGCATCTGCATTCAGGCGACGACCAACTGTCGCCTGGGCGATGAGGTATGCGAGAACAGCACCGCCGAGGAACCCGAGACTGTTTCTGACCAAAGGCAGGACGTCAGACGTTCTGGTGATCACAGGTGCGATTCCGAACACCCCGAACAGCATCACCCAGAGCGGAGAGAGCAAGAGCAACCACGACCAAGCGATGGTCTGATCGTCCTTCCTCGGATACCCAGCGAATCCAGCAATCACACCGCCAAGGACCGACGTGGTCAATGTCCAGAGCCATTGCTCCAGAGGTAGGCCAGGAACCACCTGACAGCCCCCACGTTCGAGGCAGATTTCAACCGCGTTCAGTGCGTCAAGAATCGCCCCATCTTCACCATGGTCCTTGACGTAGTACTGGTTTCCAAAACGGGTCTGTAACTCGACCCAATAGGTCCGCGGCATCAGGGCGAAAAAGGCATCCCCGACGTTGAAATTGAGCAGGTTTCCGCCTCGCGGGTCAGCCACCAGAAGCAGGCTGCGTTCATCGAGACCCCAAAACTCACGCAGAGCGAGGCCTGGTGTGCGTTCGTACTGGGTCAGCACCCGTAATTTCCAGCCCGTGTTTTCCTCAAACTGCTCGAGAGACTGTTCCAGGCCACCCCGCTGCGCGTCGCTGAATGCGCGAGCAAGGTCGATCACCGGTGTCGGGTGGTCCGGTAGGAGGTCGGGATTGTCATAGGCATGCGCTGGAGAGGCAATGCCCACACCAATCAACAGAATGAGCAGTCCGGCCCACAACTTTCGGAATCGATGTGTTGCCATGGACCTGCTGCAGCGAAAGGCATTCTCACCAATGGAACCGAAGGTTGCGGCCTGTCCAGCCTGGTTGGCCCATCATCTGCAACAGGCAGGGGGGGTGGTGCCCTTCCGGCATTTCATGGACTGGGTCCTCAACGATCCTGACCACGGTTATTACGGGTCGGGACAGGCCTGCATTGGGCCTGAAGGAGATTTCGTCACCTCTCCATCGTTGGGCTCAGATTTTGCGGCCTTGCTTGCTAAGCAACTAGCCGACTGGATTGGTGTTCTTCAGGCCAGGCCAAGCAGGCCGGAAGCAGAGCGTTTGTCGATTGTTGATGTCGGCCCCGGAGAGGGGCACTTGGCTGCGGATCTGATCGTCGCTCTCTCGGCCTTGATCCCTGATCTCGGCGATCGTGTCGAGCTGATCCTTGTGGAAAGGAACCCTGGGATGATGCGACGCCAGCAAGAGCGACTCGCCGGCGTTCAGGAGCTTCCGATCCGCTGGTGCAGTCTGGAGGCGCTCCATGATGCGCCCATTCGCGGCGTGATCCTCGCCCATGAGCTCCTGGATGCTCTTCCTGTTGATCGGTTGATTGTTCAGCAACAGCAGTTGTGGTTGCAGGGAGTCGCCTTGGACGCCAACGGGGTTTTGAAGCAGCTTGCCTTGCCCCTGTCAGACGCGCAGCGGCAAAGCATCGAGCTGTTCCAGCAGGACCTTGGCGTTCCCCTCCCGCCGGATAACGCTGAGGATGGCTGGACCAGTGAATGGCATGTTTCGCTGGAACCCTGGCTTGCGCAGGCTGGTGCTGCCCTCGAGCAGGGAGTCCTGCTGGTGATTGATTACGCGCTCGAGGCCAGGCGGTACTACACCCGCCAGCGTGCTGAGGGAACACTGTTGGCGTATTCCGCTCAGCAGGGCTCAACGAATTGGCTCCTGGCTCCCGGGCAACAGGATCTGACGGCTCATCTCTGCATCGAATCCTTGACAGCTGCCGCCGTACGCAGGGGGTGGACTGCGATCTCAAGCTGCCGTCAAGGGGAAGCCCTGCTGGCATTGGGCCTTGCTGAGAGATTGCATGCCCTTCAGTCGTTGGATCCCAGCCAGCTGGCGACGGCGTTGCAACGACGCGAAGCGATGTTGCGCTTGGTTGATCCCGCTGGGCTTGGCGAGTTCCGTTGGTTGCTTTATGGAAAAGAGATAGAGAAAGACCTCTTCAAACTTTCAGAGCCTGCAGGGTGCAATTGATCTCCTCCTGCG
>CAZJLQ010000095.1:0-6061 GCA_964546675.1 uncultured Synechococcus sp. | reverse complement strand
GCCGGCATTGAACGCCACCATCGCGCTTTCCAATTCGCCCTCGGCCATCTGCCCATGGGCCACCAAGAGTTTCAAACCGGGCAACATCTCGCGCAACTGCGCTGCCACATCTTCAATCCCCTCCACCCTCGGCACCACATAGAACACCTGGCCGCCGCGGTCCAACTCCTGGCGAATTGCACTGCGAACCGCTTCGGGATCAAGGGCCGCCAAGTGGGTTTTGATCGGACGGCGCAGCGGAGGTGGAGTCGTGATCAAACTCATTTCACGTACCCCAGACAAACTCATGTAAAGGGTTCTAGGAATCGGTGTTGCTGAGAGGGTCAGAACATCAACGTCCTTGCGAAGCACCTTGATCTTCTCCTTTTGATTCACACCGAATCGTTGTTCTTCATCCACAACCAACAGGCCCAGTTGATGGAATGAAGCACCCTTGCTCAAAAGTTGGTGGGTGCCGACGACGGCATCGATGGTGCCGGCCTTCAAACCATCCAGAATGCTTTTTCGCTCAGTGGCGGTTCGAAATCTGTTCAGCAGGGCCACCTTGATCGGATAGGGCGCGAAGCGCTCCGAGAGGGTGCGCCAGTGCTGTTGGGCAAGAACGGTGGTAGGAGCCAGCATCGCCACCTGTTTCCCCGCTGTGATCGCTTTGAAAATGGCGCGAATGGCCACCTCCGTTTTCCCAAAGCCCACATCACCGCAGACGAGCCGATCCATGGGCTCGGCCTTTTCCATATCCCGTTTCACATCCGACGTTGCTTTCAGCTGATCCGGCGTGGGCTCGTAAGGGAATGAATCTTCCAGTTCTCCCTGCCATGGACCGTCAACAGGAAAGGCAAATCCATTGGCCTGTTGTCTCTCGGCGTAAAGCTTCACCAGATCAAGGGCAACCTTGCGGACCGCTTTACGGGTTCGCTCCTTGGCCTTCGACCAGGCCGTCCCTCCCATCTTGCTGAGCTGAGGGGGTTTTTCAGTGGTGGCGCGATACCGGCCGAGGCTTCCGAGCTGGTCGGCGGCCACACGCAGGATGCCATCGGCGTATTGAACGGCGAGGTAATCGCGCACATCCCCGGAAATTGCCAGTTTTTCCATCGCCTTGAACCGGCCAATCCCATGGTTGCGATGCACCACGTAATCGCCGGGGCGCATTTTGTTGGGATCGACCGTTCTGCTGGCAGCCTTGCGGCGACGGCGCACATAGCCGCTGGAGCCAAGTGTTTGTTGTCCGAAGAACTCACGGTCGGTGACAAGAGCGATTCGCCATGCCGGCAGTTGCAGGCCTTCCAGTTCCGCTGTGCCGCCAGCTTTGAGTGCTACAGGAGTGTTCTGTTCGATCAAGCGGCTGATCGCCGGTGCATCCGCCGCGTTGGGTACGAATCGACTGATGCAGTCGTGTTCTTCCAGCAGCGCAACGGCCCTGCTGGGCTGCGCTGAAACCAGCCACACCGCAATGCGGTCCTTCTGCCATCCCTTAATCAGTTCACCAAGTTTTCCGAACTGATTCGGATGGGACGGTACCGGGCGACTCGCCAGGTCAAAGCTGTTGGGATGTTGATCCTCTTCAAGCAGTTCCGCCAGATCAAAACCCTTGAAAATTTCTGCGGCGGCATACGCCGCGTCGATCTCCCGATGAAGCAGTGGCGGCCAAAGTTGATTGCGCTCCTCGTCAGACAGCCCCAGCTCAGAGGCCATTTCGATGTGATGGTCCCGGGCATGATCCAGCCATTGCTGGCCATGGGCCAAACCTTGGCGTCGTTCATCGACGACGACACAACAGGTTGATGGCAGGTAATCCAGAAGGCTCGAGGGTTCATCCCAGGCCAGGCCCATCAGCCGACGCATGCCCTCAGGCGTTCCACCATTCAGCAATTCGTCGGTTGCCTGATCGCTAAGCAGTTGTTCAAGGCCTTCAGGCATCCGCTCACGCAGGCTGTCGGCAATCAGTGGACTGAACCCCGTGGGAGTCAGACGAAGCTGATCAACGGCGTCAAGGGAACGTTGACTGGCTGGATCAAATTCCCGCAGCTTGTCCAGTTCCTCCCCGAAAAATTCGAGGCGCACCGGCAGTTCACTGCTCACCGGATAGATATCGACAATGTCGCCACGACGACTCCAGGTTCCTTCCTGATCGATGGTGGACACGCGTTCATACCCCAGGTGCGCCAGTCGTTCCGCAAGCTCTTCAAGATCGATGACGTCCCCTTTCTTCAGGGTTTTGCACTGTTCAGCAAGAACCTCTGACGGTGGGAGATGGGGTTGCAGACAGCGTTCTGTCGCGACAATGGCGCGATCGGCGCAGCTTGGATCGGAGAGCAGATCACTGAGCACCTGAAGTTGACCCCAGATGATTTCACTGGTGGGGTCGAAGGGCTCGTAGGGAGACCCTTCGCTGGTGGGGTAGAGGCTGGTGTTCTTCCACCCCATCAACTCCAGTAGTGCGGTCCAACGCCCCGCTTCCTCCAGGGTTGGAACCACAATCAGAATCGGACGACCGTCCCGACGAGATAAGGCACTGGCGATCAAGGCTCTCGCTGCCCGACCGGCACCTCGCAAGATCAGACGATCGGAACGACCCGTTCGCTCAAGAAGCTCTCCAGTCAGAGGGGAATCCTGGAGTTGCTTGACGAGAGATCTAAACGGCATCCAGTCCGGTTCTGCAGTCCCTGATCCTTGCAGCGCCAACGAACGACTGTGAAGCGCTGCAAATCATTGGGCTCCAACAGCGCATCAAGACATCACTGAAACAGAAGATCAGGGCCTAAGCGAGTGGATCTCGCCGACGATCAGCTGGCAGGCCGCTGAAGGCGATGCGTTGTGGAGCGTTAAACGCATCATCCAGTGGGATGTTTATCGAAACCATCAAAAGGGTTGATGTCCTTCCCAAGGCCTCAGAGTGATGGATCGACCCGGGGACAGCGGAGTGCGGATCAAAACCTTTCTGAATGGGCTGTGACAGCGCCCTGACATCAGTTGTGATCGCCATAATCAAAAAAACCAGCTCGATCAGATGCCGCGATACCGCTGTCCCTCATGCTGTTGTGGACCAGCGATCGTTTTACGACCACCCCCTGGCGCAGTGCCGATCTGTTCCCAGTGCCGCACCCCACTTGAACAACAACCGACGGTTCGGTTGATCCCCTTGCTCGTTTTGCTCGGAGTCGGAACCGTTCTTGTCCTTTCATCATTTCCGAGTCTGATGATCCCGAGCCCAGCGCCGGAGCTCGATCAGCAAACAACAAGGGACTCCATGGTGTGATGTGAGCGGAATCACAGACGATTGTGTCTGGCAACAATGAGAAATGCCTGAGAACAAGGAATGCTTTGAATGTCAACCTCAAAGCTTTCAGTGAATCTGATATCCATCAGGCAGCACTGCGAGCAACTAACCCTTGCAGATCATGCATTCTCTAACGCGAGAGGAATTGCAATCGATTCCTCTTTTTAAGTCGTTGTCAGATCGAGAAGCGGATTGTTTGACAAATCGCGTGTACCGATCTGTTCACGACAAGGATCAACTGCTTGCAATGGAACAGGATTGGGGGGATTGTATTTACCTTATTATGAGTGGATATGCGAAGGTAAGATCGTATTCCGAGCAGGGAGATGAGCGCGTTTTTTGCCTTCTTGGCGCTGGAGACCTTTTTGGTGAAATGTCATTCCTCGATGGGCATGCACGATCGGCAGATGTCGTCGGGTTAACAGAAATCACTCTTGTTAAATTCCCAGGTCAGATGTTGATGAATATGATCAACTCCAATCCAGAGCTGGCCCTGGAAATTGCAAGGCTTGAGGCTGGCAGGCTTCGCGACCTCAATAGAAGGTTCTCCTTGCGAACGGAAGATGCATTGACAAGACTTTTGGAAGCCATTGCTTACATAGCCAACAAGGCAGGGGATCAGATGGAAGGAGAATGCACCTCTCTTCCAGGCATTGCCCAGCAAGAAATTGGTCTTCTTGCTGGGCTGTCACCTGAAACAACAAGCCGTGTTTTTAAGAAGTTGCGAGAGCGCGGTGTGATCGGCAAACATCAAGGCAACATAAGCATTCTCAATTCAGGGCCCTTGACCAAGCGTGGACTGCTGATTCGTTGTTAGTTACTCATCCAACCTGCCAGCGGCCTCCACAGATGGCCAAATGGCTGCAAATTCCTGATCAGAAACAACTGCAGTTACCTCAAACTGAATGCCGAATCCATTGATCCAGGGTGCAAGATGAGCCCAAACCTTACCAATATCTGTCGCACAGGCGATCGCAACTCCACTTCCACTGATCGGTTCACAGACACGGTATTTCAGTTCAAATCCCTCAAAACGATCACCAGGACAGCCGGCATTGATGTACTCCGTAAATCCAGAGGATGAATTCCAGGCACCTTCGACCGTTGGGAACGTCCAGACAATCAGATAATGCTGCATGGTTGGAGCTCCGATGAATTGATGTTGGATGAATAGATTGATGCGGAAAAAACATGCCTTTGAACAATCAATTGCTGCTGACGTGTTCTCAAGCTTGATTCAGTACATCTCTACATTGGCAATTCTGTAGTCAATCGCCTCAACAACAAGTGGATGTGAAGTGATCAACACATATTTGTCAAAATTGTTTAATCAGCTCTGACTGGCGTTCAGCTGGTCTTCGAGCAGAATATTGAATTCCAGAAGCTGTTCATCGCTTAATTGTTGACGGCTATTGGCCTGTTGGTGTTTCAACAGAAAATCGCGAGCCTGGTCCTTGGTCCATTTCAGCTGACGCAACATTTGATCACCCTGCTGGATGAGATCACTGCGTCGTATCGGTACCGACGCTGTTTCAGGTTTTTCTCCAGGCTCGATCAGGCGTAATTGACGCAGAAATGCCACAAGATCGGCATAACGGGTCAGCCGGTGTCGACTGCCATGCCCGAAGGCCCGTTCGAGATAGAGGCGTTCGAGCGAACGATCCCATCCGATTCTGCGGAGTTCAAGATCAATCGCCGTCAGTTCTTCACTCCAGTCCTCCGGATCCGTTGGCGCTTCCGAGGGCAGATCCGGCTCAGGGGCCGGCGAAGACGGTAACTCTGGCGATGGTTGAGGCCTTGAATTGGCTACTGACGTTGCTGGGGTCTCTTCAGCAGTAGGCGGTACAGCTGGGTCGGAGCCCGTCGGGTCCGCTTCAGCGAGGGCCACTGGAGCCTTCCTCGCTACGGGGGAAGGACGGTCGGGCTGATCCACTTGCCTGTTCTGCCCACTTTCGATACGAGCCTTCAAGCGTCTGATCGCCCGGTCCTCTGCCGCTTCACAGGTTTGATCCTCCCCCAGAGCGCTTCCAAGACTCTTGTTCCCATCCCAGCCTTCCACGCGGACCACACATCGCAGCGTGTCGACATGACAAAGCTCGGCCCGGATCTGCATAGCCATGGCTCAGCTCTGCACTTTCTAGGCTGCCTTGATGGATGTCACGACATTGCCCTCGATCAGCGATCTGTTTGAGGGCGTTGACCAGTGGGGAGAGGTGTTGACACTCCTGCCTGTACTGGTGCTGCTGGAACTGGTCCTTTCGGCTGACAACGCGATTGCGTTGGCAGCACTGGCTCGCAATTGCAAAGCCGCCAACAAGGAGCGCCAAGCCCTATCGATCGGCATCAGCTTGGCGCTCGTGCTCCGCATTGGATTGATCGTTGTGGCTCAGTGGGTTCTCAAAAATCCTCTGATCCAATTGGTGGCGGGTTCTTATCTGCTCTGGTTGTTTATCGATCATGTGCGACCCAAACAACTCAATGGTCTTCCGCAGGGACAATCAGAGTCGGACGTCGCAACACCAGCCGCGTCGCTGATTCGTACGGTTGTTTTGTTGGCCCTGACAGATCTCGCATTCTCAATTGATAGTGTCGCAGCAGCGGTGGCCATTAGCGATCAAATCATTCTGGTGTCCACGGGTGCCGTCATCGGAATCATTGCCTTGCGATTCACCTCTGAGTTGTTTATTCGTTGGTTAGAAATCTTTCCTCGGCTCGAACGAGCCGGTTTCATGGCCGTTGCATTTGTAGGATTGCGACTGATTATTCATGTGGTGTTGCCTGAAC
>CAZJLQ010000094.1:0-6063 GCA_964546675.1 uncultured Synechococcus sp. | reverse complement strand
CAGGAGGGATCAGCGCCGAGTGGATCCCAGAACTACTCAACCGCGTTGCGCCCCATGGCCTTGATGCATCAAGCCGTCTAGAAAGTGCTCCTGGTTTGAAGGACCTTTGCAAAGTGCAAGCCTTGGTTAATGCTATTCAAAAACATCGACCATCCCCTTAAAAACTCTGAACCAGGAGAAAACGTTTCCTGAACCAAGATGAGCTGGACAGGATTGAAACGTTGGTCGGTCTCAATCCTGGTGAACGATCAATCAATCAGGAACTCAGAAGAGCTTCCTGCTGGCGGACAAGTTCAAAGAATTCCTGTTTCAAACTTGGATCGTGACGAAAATCGCCCCTAACCACGGAATTCACCATGCTGGTTTGTGGCTCCCTCACTCCGCGCCACTTCATGCAGTAGTGCTGAGCTTTAACGATGATTCCCAAGCCCTGAGGTTCGCAGAGCTTCTCAATTTCATCAGCAAGAATCATCACCGCTTCTTCCTGGATGTGGGGGCGGGAAAAGACCCAATCCGCTACACGAGTGAACTTGGAGAGGCCAATGACCCGTGAACCTGGCTTGATCCCAACCCAACAATTGCCCATGATCGGCACCAGATGGTGCGAACAGGCGGAACGGACTGTGATCGGTCCAACGGTGTAAATCTCATCGAGGCGCTTCACATTGGGGAAGCTGGCAACCTTGGGCTGCCGGTGATAGCGGCCTTTGAACACCTCATGCAGGTACATCCGCGAAACACGCTCAGCTGTTTCGTGGGTGTTGTGGTCGTTGTCGATATCAATCACCAGAGTTCTCAGAAGGTCGCGTACCTTGTCGGCGACTTCCACTTCCAGGTCTGCCAACTCCCCTGGCTCGAGATAGTCGGAGATGTTGTCGTTGGCCAGAAAAGAGACACCTTCCTGTCTCAACCGCTCACGAATCCGAGCTGAAACGGTGGGATCTAGAGATGATCCATGGGACTTGGAGTAGCCATTGCCGTTGCCGTTCGTGGCAGCGCCATTGGAGACGAAAGGGACGGTAGAGGTCATGGGGGTCTTCAGAAGGCGCCGGTGGCCGGCATCAGGGTGAAATCTTCGATCACCTGGTTGGTGGGTTGCTCTGCCAAATGAACCAGGGCATTCGCCACCTGATCGGTGGAGAGCATGGCATGACGGTCGAAATCGCTTTGTACGGTTTTTTCGTCCCAGAGCGACGAATCAACCGAACCAAGTGTGAGGGTGCAGGCCCGGATTCCATTCACACGCTCCTCCTCAGCGAGGCAGCGCGTGAAACGCTCAAGCGCCGCCTTGGTGACGCAGTACGCGCCCCACTGCGGAAAAGCGTTGCGGGCTGCATGACTGCTGACATTGATCACAAGGCCTCCAGCAGCACGCATGGTCGGAACGACAGCGGCACAGACCTGCATCACACTGGTGAGGTTGAGCTGAAGAATCCACTGCCAGGTGTCGAGCGGCATCTCGAGAAGGTCGCCGGTGTAAGCGGCGCCAGCGTTGTTCACCAGAACCGAGGGAATCTGGCCTCGGTTGATCAGGGATTCAAGCCCAGGAGCAATGCTCTGAGATTCCGTGAAATCGATGGATTCCACTTCGACGGAACGACCGTCACGTTGACGAAGTTCCGCCGCCAAGGCCTGAAGCTGGTCTCCGTTGCGTGCTGTCAGCAACAGATCCCAGCCCCGCGACGACAGGACCTCAGCGGCCCGTCGTCCGATCCCACGGCTCGCTCCAGTGATCAGGGCAGTTGGCAAACGCCGTTAGCAAACCCTCACACCTTAAGCAGCGCATTCAGCATTCTGTGACTCCTTTTCAAGAAAGCGCCCCATCGCCCTGAATTTGCGGTAACGGGAATCCTTTAGTTCTTGCTCAGACAAAGCCAGCAGAGCATCGAGATGCCGATCCAAGGCGGCTCGGAGCGTCTGCCCGGCCTCAAGCGGTGCCCAGTTGTTTCCGCCGGAAGGCTCCGGCAGTACTTCATCCACCACATTCAGATCGAGCAGATCCCGGCCAGTGATCCTCAGGGCCGTAGCCGCTTCAGGAGCCTTTGCTGCATCACGCCAGAGGATCGAGGCACAGGCCTCAGGACTGGCAACGGTGTAAACGCTGTGTTCAAACATCAGCAGGCGATCAGCCACCCCAATCCCCAGCGCTCCACCGGAACCGCCTTCGCCGATGACTGTGGCGATCACAGGAACCCGCAACCGGAACATCTCCCTCAAGTTGACCGCAATGGCCTCACCTTGCCCCTGCTCTTCCGCCTGAAGACCGGCATAGGCCCCAGGGGTGTCGATGAAGCTGATGATCGGCAGTCGGAAACGATCGGCATGGTCCATCAAGCGCATGGCCTTCCGATATCCCCCTGGCGTGGCCATACCGAAATTGCGAGCCACGTTTTCCTTGGTGTCGCGCCCCTTCTGGTGACCGATCAGCATCACCGGTCGATCCCCCAGTCGGCCGACGCCCCCGACCAGCGCTTGGTCGTCGTTACCGCGACGATCTCCATGCAGTTCAATCCAGTCGTCACAGAACATCTGGATGAAATCCAGAGTGCTGGGGCGATGGGGATGACGGGCGACCTGAATCTTCTGTGCTGGGGACAGCCCCTGAAAAATCTCCTGCCGGCGGCGTTCAGCCAACGTTTCCAGCTGTTGTAGCTGCTGGCTCACATCGACTTCGGAATCCCTTGCCAACTGCCGGATCTGATCAATCTGCTGCTCCAGCTCAACCAGGGGCTTCTCAAACTCGAGCAGGGGTCGACGCGGCATGAGAGGAAAGGTGAGGGACAGAGGCAGCGAACTCAGGCCGCAGCGACGTGCAGCCGGGGTTGGAGGTTGAGCGTGGAGAAGCCATGCCGAACTGAGGCTTCACCAATGAAATCCATCTTTTCGAGCGTGATGTTGTTGCGCCCCCAACTGAAGTTGGTGTGGCACTTCTCGAACTCAAGCAACATCGCTTCGGCAAAACAGGCAAACATCTGTCGCTGAGGTTTATCCATCTCGGCAATCTCCATCATCGACCAGCCGATATCCCGACAGAACTCAACGATTCCGCCCTTCAGCACATGAATCCCTCCGCCAGCAACTTTGGAGTCGAGGTTCTTTGGGTATCCCCCATCGATCATGAGGCAAGGATTACGGAGGCTTTCCTGATCGATCTGGAGCGTTCGAGGCATGCTTGCCACCCACACCACCACATCTGCCTCAGGAAGCGCATCCTCAAGCGTGAGGATCCTTCCACCGCCGAGTTCCGCCTGTAGATCGAGCAGCGGCTGCTGTTGACGGGCCACCAAGAGGAGCTCGCCGACTCCGGTGCGAGAGGACAACCAACGGCACACCGCGCTGCCGATATCTCCAGTAGCGCCAACGACAGCAACCTTGGCTTTCGCGAGGTTGATTCCAAGCGTTGGTGCGTTGTTTTCAACCTGACGGCAAATCACCCATGCCGTATGGGTATTTCCTGTGGTGAACCGTTCCCAGGCCAGCGTCGTGCTGCGCACTGTCTGGTGCTGGAGCAGATTGAAATTCTCGAAAATGATTGACGTGAAGCCACCCAATGCGGTGATGTTGATGCCCTTCTTCTGAGCCAACTCCATCGCGTTGAGCACCTTCCGACGAGCTGTCTTGAAACGACTCAGCATCTCCGGCACGAAGCAGGAGTCGATGTAGGCCCCAGAGATTGTGGTTCCCACTGGACTGGTGACTTCCACATGCTCGACGAGCTGAGGAGGAGCACTGCACCACACATCGAGATCTCCATCCGCGATGTGATCGAAACCAAGTTCGAGCGCCTTTCGACGTGCAGCCTCAAAACTCGTGGAATGTCCGATCAGACCAAACATGTAGCGCCGTGAACGTTCCTTGGGATCAATCCCGATCGCCCATACTCCCACGACGTCGGGCACGCATGACACGTGCCCATTGCGGAACCGGCCAACGGCGAGAGCGGATCGGGATCAGACCGACAGGGCAGCAGCAGCCATCCGGGCCTTCTCACGAGGCGAGAAACCGATCTCATCGAGCGCTTCCTGGTAAGCAATCAGGAAATCTTCGATCAGGTCTTCTTTTTCCATGTGGAGAACAGCCGCGTCGGAGGCGACTTCTTCAAGCATGGAGCGGATCAACGGAAGATTCGCCTTGTTGGCGGCGAACAGTTCCTCCTTGCTGGCCTCGAAATTGGCTTTCAGCCATTCCTGGCCGTAGTTCAGGTGGGTGTATTCGTCTTTGACGACGCCTTCAGTGATCTTGCGCGCAAACGGGTCTGCGACAGGGATGTAGATGTGATACGCAGAAATCGCGAAGGCTTCGATCAAGAGAGCTTGAATCAGAAGGCAGGTCACAACCTTGCCTTCTTTGAGGGCGGTTTGGAAGTTGCCGTGGAGCGGGCCGAAAAACTTCCTAGCGAATTCCATATCGGCCTGAACACCCAGATTGCGGCCACAGGAAGTGAATCCCTTCATGTGCTTCATCTCCATCCGAGCCAGCCTGGCGAGTTCATCCGCCTGCTCCGGTATCAATGTGCCGAGTGCGATGTAATTGTCGTGGGCTTCCTGCTCACCTTCAATAACGATGGCGTTGATCCTGCTGTAAGCGTCCTTGTAGGCCTCGGTCGTGTAATCAGGCAGTGCATCCTGGCCCTCCATGACGGCTGCTTGAGGCGCGTTGAGGGTCGTCATAGAAGGCCGCTAACCATATTGAGTGGTTCAGAGAATAACCAGCACTGCGAGTTTCTAGAAGATTGGGGTTCTCAGTTCAGGACGCAGAGGGACTCGAACGAGGTGGCCAATCGCTGTTCAGAAGAGCCTCCAACAGGCCATGCCAGTGCTCAACAAGTCTTTCCCTGAGCGATTCACCCAGTGCAGATGAAGCATCGCGGCTGTCACCGATGACACCACTGACGCTGAGATCTGCCGTCAACCAGGCGCATGGAGCGGCTCCCTCCAAACTCCATCCCGGTGGAGGCGCCGCCCACCCTCCTGACGACGCCATGCCCTCCACCGGCCGCTCGTCACCCACCAACTCCGGTGCCAGGTGAAGCATCAGGCTTGTTTCCGCCTGACCTGCGTGCAGACCCTGCTCGATCTCCACGGCGGGAAGCAGAGCGGAGAGGCCCGGAACGCCGCTCCAAAGGAAACAGGGCAGAACCGCCAGTGACGGGCATCGACGGCGCAGCTGCCGGGCCGCCACCTGAAGCAGGGCGATCTGACCACCATGGGCGTTGAACAGAAGCAGGCGACGAAATCCCATCGCTGCCACCTGAGCACCAATGGATTCCACGATTTGAATCAGCAATTCCGGCGGAAGACTGAGCGTGCCGGGGAAATCACTGTGCTCAGGCGAATAGCCCAGGCTCTGAACCGGGAGCCGCCAGATCGGATCGTTTTTGTTCAAGCGACTGAGCACGGCATCGAGAATGCGATCTGCAAACAACGCATCGGTGATCAGAGGCAGATGGGGGCCGTGCTGCTCGCAGGCCCCGAACGGCCAGATCAACGTTGCACCGTCGCACTGAGCGGCAGCCTGAGCCTGGGGATGCTGCAGACACTCCAACCGGCGTTGAGGACAATCCATCGACACTCCGTCGCAGCGTGGAAAGTCTCGCCTTGCCTGTCAGACTGGGCAATCGATGAGCCCGATCGTCCATGGCCTCAGCCGGCAGCCAGCAGCCCAACAGGCCGAAAGCACAACCTCCTGTCGGCAATGCCAGCCGCAAACCGCTGCAGGTCATGCAGATCAACCGCCGCGAGGAACAAGATCAGCTGAGACGACAAGCAGAGGAAGCAAGGGCGGCAGCTGAAGTTGCCGCTGAAAAAGCACGACAACTCGAAGAAGCCGCCGGACTGACGCCACCGGCGCGACCAACGGAGTCGAGGCCTCCACAGACTTCGAGCGACGACGAACGGTTCGGCCTCGGCGACATGGAGGGGATGACCATGGCCGATCTGCTGGGAGCCGAAGACCGGAAACCAGCCCGCCGGGATCAAACCCAGACGGCCCCGCGCAGCGTCGACGATTTTGATTTTGACGAAGAGGCTTTCCTCGCAGCTCTCGACGAGAATGCACCGGTCG
>CAZJLQ010000093.1:0-6100 GCA_964546675.1 uncultured Synechococcus sp. | reverse complement strand
GGTCTCACGCTGCATTGGCAGCACCGCTGGACCGTCTCCTTCAATCGTTTGGAGAGCACGCGATCTCTGGCCCATCGGCTCACGGAATCAACCTCCGTGATGGAGCAGCATCTGCTGCGTCGTACCACTCAGCCATCCGATCTGGTCCCCACCAAAGTGGCCA
The DNA here is from genome assembly GCA_964546675.1 of uncultured Synechococcus sp. Taxonomy (GTDB): domain Bacteria; phylum Cyanobacteriota; class Cyanobacteriia; order PCC-6307; family Cyanobiaceae; genus Parasynechococcus. The sequence continues at coordinate 5,937 of CAZJLQ010000093.1, read as the reverse complement.
ATCTTGTGTATCTCAAGCGGCCTGCGCAGACCCACATCCCCCCGGCTGAGATCTCGCTGCTGCCATCGATTGATGAGTTGATGACCCAGCGCATCCGATCGGGGTATTGATGAGCAGGCAGACCCTCCCCCGGTTGACAACCTCCCAGCGTCGGACGCGTTCCAGGGTGATTCCCCTGGAAAAAGTGCCCTCCAAGCGACTTTGGTGGGTGTTTTTCATCCTCTGCACGGGACTGGTGGGTCTGATCGGCCGGATGGCCTGGTTGCAACTGGTTCAGACCGGAGATCTGGAGAGCCGAGCACGACAGCTTCAGACGCAGAAGAGCCAACCGCTGGGTCAGCGTCGGCCGATCGTTGATCGCAACGGGCGGCTCGTGGCGATGGATGAGAAACGCTTTCGTCTGTGGGCGCATCCCCGCTACTTCAATTTCCCGGGGGATGAGCTCAGCCATGTCAGGCCTGCCGATGATGTAGCGGAGAAGCTGGCTCCGGTTCTGGCGGTGCCCGCAGATCGTCTCAAGGCCCAGTTGGCTGGGCGTCAGTCGGGAATCAAGCTCAAGGAGGGAATCGATCCAGAGACAGCCGCCTCAATTCGAGCGCTTGGCATCAGTGGATTGGATCTTGAGGCCTACCCGCAGCGGATTTACCCCCAGGGCTCTCTGTTCGCCAACGTGGTGGGGTTTCTCAACGATGAGCGCGTCCCGCAAGCCGGATTGGAACAGAGTCGGGATGGTGAACTCCTGCGCCATGAACAACCCCGCAGTCTGCGGATGGGTGCAGATGGCACGCCGTTGCCGGATGATCTCGCTCCAGGGGTGTTTTTCGGGGATGATCTGCGGCTTCAGCTGACGCTTGATTCCGGTCTTCAGGAGCTCACCGTTAAGGCCCTGGACGCTCAGGTCAAAAAGTGGAAAGCCAAGAAGGGCGCAGCCATCGTCATGGATGCGACGAATGGCGAACTGCTGGTTCTCGCCTCCACACCCACCTATGACCCGAACCGGTTCTGGACCTTCAGTCCAGGACGATTTCGGGAATGGTCGGTGCAGGATCTCTATGAACCGGGTTCCACGTTCAAGCCGATCAATCTCGCCCTGGCGCTCCAGGAAGGTGTGATCCAGCCAGCGGATCGTGTGCATGATGTTGGACGTCTTCAGATCGGCGGCTGGCCGATCAACAATCACGATCGGCGGGCCAACGGCCTGATCGATTTCGCCACGGTGCTTCAGGTGTCCAGCAACGTTGGGATGGTGCAGGCGATGCGTCATCTGAACGATGACCTCTACTGGACCTGGATGAAACGGTTGGGCATCGACCGGAAGCCAGACACCGACCTGCCAGGCGCTGTTGCCGGTCAGTTGAAAACGAAAGAGCAGTTCACCACCCAACCGATTGAGCCGGCAACCACCGCCTTTGGACAGGGATTTTCACTGACGCCCTTGAAACTTGCCCAGCTGCATGCCGTGCTGGCCAATGGTGGCCGTTTGGTGAGTCCTCATATCACCCGTGGTTTCCGCTCCGGCCATGCACTGGCGCCGGCGGCCTCACCCAGTGGTCAGCAGTTGCTCAAGCCTGAGGTGACGCGCACAGTGATGAGTTGGATGGAATCAGTTGTTGATCAGGGCAGCGGCAAGGGGGTGAAGACCCCCGGGTATCGCATCGGTGGCAAGACAGGAACGGCCCAAAAAGCTTTGAACGGTATCTATTTACCTGGGGCCAAGATTTGCAGCTTTGTGGCAGTACTGCCTGTGGAGAAACCTCGGTATGTCGTTTTAATTGTTGTGGATGAACCACAGGGTGCAAATGCCTATGGATCAACCGTTGCTGTTCCTGTAGCCAAACAGGTGATTGATGGCCTGTTGGTGGTGGAGAAAATTCCACCTTCCAAACCTGCTGAATTGAACAAAGCAGCGAAAAGCTGACGCCTTGAGAAACGTCGCTACGTTAAGGACGAAGGTGCGAATTAACTGCTATGGCCAGCTTGCTCGAGCAGCTTTCAAAAATGACCGTGGTCGTAGCGGACACTGGTGATCTGGAAGCAATTCGAAAGTTCACGCCCCGTGATGCCACGACCAATCCATCCCTGATTCTGGCGGCTGCACAGATTCCCGCCTATCAGAATTTGATCGACGAAGCATTGCGATCTTCGCGAAGGTTGATCGGGAATCAAGCACCAGTTGAGGATGTTGTGCATGAAGCGCTTGATGAAATCAGTGTGATCTTTGGTAAGGAAATTCTAAAGATTGTTCCAGGTCGTGTCTCAACAGAAGTGGATGCACGGTTGAGTTACGACACGGACGCCACGATTGCCAAAGGGCGCAAATTGATTCGCCTCTATAACGATGCCGGGATCAGCAACGAACGCGTCTTGATCAAGATTGCCTCCACCTGGGAGGGAATTAAGGCGGCGGAGGTTTTGGAGAAAGAGGGCATCCATTGCAATCTCACCCTCTTGTTCGGATTTGGACAGGCTGTCGCCTGTGCCGAAGCCGGCGTCACGTTGATTTCTCCCTTTGTCGGGCGAATCCTGGATTGGTACAAGGCCGAAACAGGTCGTGATTCCTACCCCGGGCCTGAAGATCCAGGGGTGATCTCGGTGACGCGGATTTTCAACTATTTCAAGACCTTCGGCTATGCCACCGAAGTGATGGGTGCCAGCTTCCGCAATCTCGATGAAATCACCGAGCTGGCCGGATGTGATTTGCTCACAATCTCACCCAAGCTTCTCGATCAGCTTCGCGACAGTGATGCTGACCTGCAGCGCAAGCTCGACAGCAGCAATCCCACCGGCGGCGAAGCGCAGATCCATGTTGATCACGACAGCTTCGCCGTCATGATGCGAGAGGACCGCATGGCGACCGACAAGCTTGGAGAGGGCATCAAGGGGTTCAGCAAAGCGATTGAAACGCTTGAGCATCAACTCGCCCACCGCCTTGCGGAGCTGGAAGGGGGATCGGCCTTTGGCCATGCCGTCCAGGAAATTTTCATGCTCAACGACATGAATGGCGATGACCGGATCACGCGTGACGAATGGCTTGGCAGTGACGTGGTGTTTGATGCGCTGGATCAAGATCACGATGGCTGCATTACCCAGGAAGATGTCCGTCAGGGGTTTGGTGCTGCCTTGGCTCTCGCCAAAGCCTGAGCGCGCCTGGATCCAATGTGATGGGCAGGCGATACGGCATGCATCGTCTGCCCTTGCGGGATTGGTGCTCTGAGATCAAACCCAGCTGCAATCCATGAATATTCTCGACACGATGCGAGCCCTAGCCAGCAAAGGCGAAGTGCTTGAACTTCACGAGGGAGAGGTGTTGTTCCGCTCTGGTGAAACTGGCGAGTCGATGTACGGCATCCTGGAGGGCACCGTTCGGCTGTCCTGGACCGCAACCAACGGCAAGATCAGCCATGAGGACATCGTTGCCGGCCATGTTTTCGGGGCAGGTGCTCTGGTGATGGAGGATCACAAACGTCTTGGCACGGCTACGGCATCGGAGGAATGCCGCTTGATTGAGATGAACCGCGAGAAATTTCTATTCGCGATGCAGGAAGCACCGATGTTTGCGATTCAACTGCTGGCGTCTGTTGATGAGCGGCTGCGCGACATCAAAACCGCAGCACACTGACTACAAGATCACTGGTCTTGCATTTGACGGGATAATTTCTGTGTTTTGCCGAGATCAGTTTGCGGCTGATGCATCAGATCCGTTTGGGTGCGCGTCTCGGGTTGTTTCAACTCAGCCTCGGTGTACTGGGGGTGCTCACCCTGGGCCTGCTCAACCGTGTTCTCATTCAAGACATTCAGATTCCGGCAGCCCTTGCAGCCCTGATGATTGGTGCGCAGGAGCTGATGGGCTTCACACGCGCTTGGTTTGGCCACCGATCTGATCAGATCCCAGCGAATCAGCTGCGACGCACACCTTTCATCTTTGCAAGTTCCTGCACTCTGGCGCTCCTGTTTGGAGTGGCGGGCTGGCTTGTGCTTCAGCTCGCGGGCGCGATGCAGGTGGCCGACTCCTCCTCCTCAGCGGTGTGGATTGCTCTGTTGGTCCTGGTCTTTGTTGGGATCGGAACCGCCGTCTCCGCTGGCGGAACGGCTTTTTCTGCTCTGGTTGTCGATCTCACGACAGAGCGTGAACGACCAAGGGTGTTGGCAGTGGTGTGGGCGATGCGTTTGATCGGTGTTCTGGTCGGCACCTTGCTGGTCAGCCAGCTGTTTGGTTCGGCCTGTCTGGATGGTGCCGGTCGCGCGGAAGTGCTTGATGGAATGGCACGGCTGATGGTTTCAGCACCGTGGCTTCTGGCCTTGCTCGGTGTGGCATCCGTGATCGGTTTGGAGCGCCCAACGCCGTTGGAGCCTCAGACCTCTCCAGCCTCGGAACGCACCACACAGATCTCGTTGCGTCAAATGCTTGGTCTGCTGCGATCGATTCCGCAAGCGAGCGGATTCATGGCTGTGATGTGCTTGTTCACTTACAGCATGTTTTTGAACGACGCCGTGCTGGAGCCCTACGGAGCCGCTGTTTTCGGCATGAACGTTTGTATGACGACATCGCTGAATGCCGTGTTGGCGTTTGGATTTCTGTTCGGTTTGCTGCTGAGTGGATTTCAGCTGGTCCCCCGTTTGGGCATGCTGCGCACATCGCAAGTTGGAGCGGCAGCCTCGGCAAGCTGCCTCATCCTGATGATGATTTCTGGGTCCACCCTGAATCAGATGTTGTTTCAGGGATCGATCGGGGCCTTTGGCTTGTCTCTGGGAGTTTGTATTCACGCTTGTCTGAATCTGATGTTCAGCTTTGTTCAGCCGGGTCTGACGGCTGCTTTGCTTGGAATCTGGGGGGTTGGTTATGCCTATTCCAAGGGACTTGCCACCGTCAGTGGTGGCGGTTTGTTGACGTTGCTTCAAGCCATCAATGGAGGCGATGTCTTGGCGTCTTATCAGGGTGTTTTCAGCTTTCAGGTGTTTTGTTTCCTAATGGCAGGACTGTTCATGAATCGCCTCAATGTGGAACGCTTCAAAGATCGGATCAAAAACAGCATGGATCGGTTTGCATCGATGGCAATCGATTGAAAGCGGGTTGACCAAAACGGACCAATCAAATGCCTCGGCATGGAGCGGTTGCCATTTCTCTTTCCACGAGCGATGCATTGAACGTATCTCGAGGATTTTCTTCGAAATATTTTTTATATAAGGCGGCAAAGTTGCCACGGCTCCTGAAGCCATAATGTTCACGAATCTCTTCAATGCTGCGGAGGTTCAATGTCTTTTGAATGGTGCGATGCCGGAGGGCTTGATGAATATGCTCAAGACGAATCGTGCGTAAAACTTCCATCGGTCCGATTCCAAGTGCCTCTTTGCACCCCTGTGAAATGGCCGCGCGGGTGGTGTGCAATTGTTCGAGCACCATCTCAAGTGATTGGGGTTGGTCAACCTGCCTGTAGCCCCAAGCCACCAGGTCTTTGCAGAGTTCGTGACGTTGCGTCAGCTTCAAAGGAACCGTTTCCAGCTTCGGCGCTTTTGTGAAACAGTCAAAGAGGCTTTGATGAATCGCATCGCGCTGGGGGCTGGTGAGGCTTTCGGGTCCACCAGCCTGTTGGGGATCCCAAGGCTGTTCGGGATCCCAAGGCTGTTCGGGATCCCAAGGCTGTTCGGAATTCCAAGGAAGCACAGCCCTCATGGCCGTGTGGAATCGCTCAAGCGCATCGCTTGAGGGTCGAATCGTATTGGCCTTCTTGATGATCTGATCAAACGTTGTCACGCTGACGTTGCTTTGTCCTCTGAATGTCTCGAGTGGACAGAGGTAAATCACCATTCGGCTGTAGGCCGGTAGATGAAAGAAGCGGAAGCGGGTTCGCGTGGAAAATCCAACAAGAACCTGTGTCGCTATTGCGGAAAGATTGTTGCTGAAATTCTGGAAGATCCCTGATTGATCTTGGCGCAAGA
>CAZJLQ010000092.1:0-6105 GCA_964546675.1 uncultured Synechococcus sp. | reverse complement strand
TCTTCAGCTTGCAGCCATCGGACGATTGATCCATAAAAAAGCACAAGTAGGGACAATAATTTTGCCTCTCTTAATAGACAAAATTTGTAGCAGTAAATACAAATTTTGAACGAACAATTCGGGGGCAAGCCGGAGCATTTGGTCGCATTAGAAACTTTTTTTGGCGCCCGGGCAGGTCAATCTAATTTCACTTAGAGATTTGTGACATGCCCTCCGTTGAGCGTCCTGCCAATCAACCGGGTGATTTTCTCGTTGACTACGAAGAAAAGGTTTTTCCTGATGTGAAGGCAGATCCCGGCGAAAAGGCCCTGGTCACCTTTCACACTGTGGCCTTTGAAGGTTCGATCGGACTTGTCAACCTGTTGCAAGCCAGCCGTTTGATCACCAAGGGGTTTGAAACGTCAGTACTGCTTTACGGTCCTGGTGTGACGTTGGGAGTTCAAAGAGGATTCCCGAAACTGGGTGATGCCGCCTTCGACGGTCATCTGAATTTCAATGCACGTCTTCAGAAATTCATGGATCAGGGCGGGAAAGTCTATGCGTGCCGTTTTGCTCTACAAGCGCTTTACGGTCATGGTGAAGGTGCCCTGATGCCTGGAATTACCCCTGTCAATCCACTAGATGTTCTAGATATCGTCTTGATGCACCGGAAGGAAGGTGCCTTCATTCTTGACACCTGGACTCTGTGAATCAAAACAGTTTTGATCCATGGTTTCTCCATTAAAAGTTGCGGCAGCACAGATCCGTCCAGTGCTATTCAGCCTGGATGGATCACTGCAAAGAGTCCTGGATGCTATGGCCGAAGCTGCGGCTCAGGGTGTTGAGCTGATTGTCTTTCCAGAAACATTTCTGCCGTATTACCCGTATTTCTCTTTCGTTGAACCACCTGTTCGGATGGGTAAGGCGCATTTGGCGCTGTACGAGCACGCGGTTGTCGTTCCTGGGCCCGTGACCGATGCAGTGTCGAGTGCTGCTCAGCAACACGGAATGCAAGTGTTGCTGGGAGTGAACGAACGGGACGGGGGCACTCTCTACAACACACAACTGCTCTTCAACAGTTGTGGTGAGCTTGTGTTGAAGCGGCGCAAAATCACACCCACGTATCACGAGAGAATGGTGTGGGGCCAAGGCGATGGCTCCGGGTTGAAGGTGGTGCCGACCACAATTGGACGCATTGGAGCCTTGGCGTGCTGGGAGCACTACAACCCCCTGGCTCGCTATGCCCTGATGGCTCAGGGAGAGGAACTGCATTGTGCGCAGTTTCCTGGCTCGTTGGTGGGTCCGATTTTCAGCGAACAAACGGCCGTCACCATGCGCCACCACGCTTTGGAGGCCGGTTGTTTCGTGATCTGTTCCACCGGCTGGCTGGATCCCAGTGACCACGCACGCATCACATCAGATGAATCTCTCCACAGAGCCTTCCGCGGGGGATGTCACACGGCAGTGATCAGTCCGGAAGGTCGATACCTGGCCGGTCCGCTACCCGATGGAGAAGGCATGGCCATCGCTGAGATCGATCTGTCCTTGATCACCAAGCGAAAACGGATGATGGACAGCGTTGGGCATTACAGCCGCCCGGAGCTGTTGTCGTTGCAGATCAACAACGCGGAAACATCGCCGATGCAAACCATGACGGCTCCATCGATCGAACAAATCGATCCTGTCCCGTTCCCTTCGGCGAGATCGCAACACGAGGATCTGAACCATGTCTGAACTGGGGCGACTGGTAACCGAACTGCAGGTCAAAGGGGTCCAAGCGGAATCGCTTGAGGGAAACCGAGGTCGTCGCGGTGGCGCAGGCCCTTCGGACCACAGAGCGCTCACGCTCGATGGAACCACCGTGATGGTGCCGGTTTACAACGCCTCCGCAGCGACATCCCAATACACATTGAATGCTTCATCGCAAGGAGGGCTGGAGCTTGAAGGACCGCAAGCAGCCATCTCAGGTGAGATCTCAACACCACAACAGCCGGCCTTTTATGAACTCTCAACAGCGGATGGAATTCCGTACCGATCGATCGCGTTGTTGCATGGTCGGGATGTGCTGGCAACAACATTGCTGCAAACCTGCATTCGCTTCCGCGACCGCAGTGAGTCATGCCAATTTTGCGCCATTGAACAATCCTTGGAGGATGCACGCACCGTCGTGCGGAAACGCCCGGAACACGTTGCTGAAGTAGCCGAAGCAGCGGTGCGTTTGGATGGTGTCAGGCAACTGGTGATGACGACCGGCACGCCGAACAGCGACGACAGGGGCGCACGGATGATGGCCGAAACGGCTGTCGCCGTAAAACAACGGGTGAATCTTCCGATCCAGGGTCAGTGCGAACCCCCCGATGATCCGCTCTGGTACGAACGCATGAAAGAGGCGGGAATCGACAGCCTTGGCATGCACCTCGAGGTGGTGGAACCGGATGTGCGGCGCCGCATTCTTCCCGGAAAGTCGGAACTCACTCTGGAGCGCTACTACGACGCCTTTGCTGATGCGGTGAAGGTGTTCGGACGAGGGCAGGTGTCGACCTATCTACTCGCCGGTTTGGGTGATAGTCATGACGCTCTGCTGGATTGTTCAAGGCGACTCGTTGAGATCGGGGTTTATCCCTTCGTGGTGCCATTTGTTCCCATTTCTGGGACGCCACTTGAACACCATCCCGCACCAAGCACAGACTTCATGATCAACGTCTACCGAGACGTCGCCAAAATCCTGCGAAACGGAAATCTGAAATCTGATCAAATGCAGGCCGGTTGTGCGAAATGCGGCGCATGTTCAGCCCTTTCGCTGTTTGAAGACCACGCCTGAACACCATGGTCTTCCTTGATCCAAGCAGCCAGGACATCGGCCAAAGCTTCAGCTCTGCCCCACACCTGTTCACCCCATCGGTGCGTTGTGGGATTGGCATCGATGCCGATGACTTCCGATTATCACCAACGGCGACATCAGAACAATTCACCTTCCATGTCCTGGGGCCCAATACCCCACTCTTGCAGGGCTACTGGCAGCTTCGTCGCAAGATCTTTTGCGACGAACAACATGTCTTTGAGACATCCGACCGGGATGGGCACGACGCCAACGCCGTGCCCATTGCCGCACTGCATCACGGGCAGGACCACACGACGAGGGTCGTGGGAGTTGTACGAATTGTCGAAACGGAACCAGGCCTCTGGTATGGCGGCCGCCTCGGCGTTCACAGCGCCTTTCGGCGCCACAACCAAATAGGAAAAGGCTTGATCTGGAAAGCGGTCACGCGGGCCAATGGCTGGGGTTGTGATGAATTTCTGGCCACTGTTCAAATCCAGAACGTGCGTTTTTTCAAACGCTTGCATTGGACTTCGATCCGGGAGATTGAGATCAAGGGCATCCGCCATCACCTGATGCAAGCCGATTTGAGTTACTACACAGCCTCCAACGAACGCCGCCCCCAGCAGTTCTCAGTTGCATGAACGTTGAACACTTGATTCAGCAACTACGGCATAACAACGGGCTGCGTTCAAAGAAGGACATCCAGCCCGCAGCTCAGATTTTTCCCCATCAGCCGTTTCCAAACCTGGGTCATGAAGCGCTCTTGGGAGACGATGCCGCTGTCATACCGGCCCAAAACGGCAAGGTGCTGATGGCCTGTGAGGGGATGCATCCCAGCCTGGTAGCGGACGAACCATGGTTCGCAGGTTGGTGCGGAGTGTTGGTGAATCTTTCCGACATCGCTGCGATGGGGGGACGGCCAATCGCGGTGCTGAACAGCATTTGGACGCGCCGGCGGGATGAACTCGTAAGCATGCAAGCCGGCATGCAGACGGCGTGTGAACGCTTTGACGTCCCAATGGTGGGAGGGCATTCGAACCAACAAAGCCCGTACGACGCACTCTCAGTCGCCGTGCTGGGAGTGACGGAGGGGCCGTTGCTTTCAGCGCGAGCCGCTGAACCTGGAGATGAGCTTTGGTGGCTAATCAACCACAACGGTGTGTTTTATAAGCACTATCCGTTCTGGGATGCAGCAACAGCGGCACCTGCAGAACAGCTGCGCGACCAGCTGGCACTCCTGCCCACAATGGCCAGGGACAGGACAATTCATGCTGCAAAAGACATCAGCATGGGTGGCATTACAGGGACGGCAGCGATGTTTGCCGAAGCATGCGGACTGACCATCACGTTGAATCGATACGCCATCAGACGACCAACAGACGTTGACGAACTGAAATGGCTGACGTGCTTTCCGAGTTTCGGATTTTTGCTTGCCGTTCGGCCGTCAAAAACAGATCAGCTACGAGAGCATCTGCGTTCAACAAACGACCTGACCTGCTGCCAGATTGGCTACTTCTCTGCGGGGGAAACAGGGGTTCTCTTCAACGATGGCGACAGCACACACACATTGTGGACATTGGAGGAGGGACTTACCGGCTTTGGATGTGCTTGATGCGACAGCAAACGGCAGGAGATAGCAGCGATAGTTACATTGAGATACTTCGATTCAATGCCCGAGGTTCAATTCGAACTTGAGTGGCCTGACGGGAAATGCAGTACGTTGTATTCACCATCAACAGTGATCCTTAACTATCTCAAAAAAGGTGACTCAATGAGTGTCGCCGAACTTGAATTGTTAGGTACAAAAGCATTAAGGCAAGCCTCTGAACGGGTTCGAGAACGATTTGGATTTGCATGCACACGCACGGACGAACAAGAGGCACAACTACGCGACTGGGTCTCCCGGTACGACTCCAAAGCCATCGTGCGTGTCATGAACCAACTCTCCTAATCAAATCTTCTTCAATGACTGGAAAGCCACCATTCCCGCCGTTCACCCTTGAAACGGCCAAACAAAAAGCAAGGATGGCCGAAAATGCCTGGAACAGCAAAGACCCTGAGAAAGTATCCTTGGCCTACACAGAAGACAGTATGTGGCGGAATCGAAGCGAGTTTATTTATGGTCGGCAGGAAATTCTTGAATTCCTGAAACGCAAATGGGCCAAAGAACTTGATTATAAATTAATCAAAGAAGTTTGGGCTTTCACCGACAACAGGATTGCAGTACGTTTTCAATATGAGTGGCATGATGATTCTGATCAATGGTTTCGAGCCCATGGGAATGAAAACTGGGAATTTTCAGAGAATGGTTTGATGAGAAGACGCGAAGCAAGTATTAACGACATTCCGATCAAAGCAGAAGATCGAAAATTCACATGGGATGGGGGTGCAAGACCAGAGGATTTTCCAGGACTTACCGAACTGGGCCTTTAATGGCTGTAGGAACATTCAGTCGGCTCGTACAACAAATCACTGATGTCGACGATCTCAAAACCTTCATGGGTTTGCATGTATTTGCCGTGTGGGATTTCATGCATCTCCTTAAAGGGCTTGAGCAGACAGTCGGAAAACATCAACCTAAACTAAAGTTGATCGTCGATGAACTGATCAGAGAAGAAGAAAGCGATCACTTACCGGTGAACTTGGGCGGACCAGCTCAACTGAGTCACTTTGAAATTTATGTTCGCGCCATGCAAGAAGTTGGGGCCGATGCGGGGGCGATGTCGTCAATGCTCGACAAAATGCGGCGATTCAGTTTGGAGGACATGCTTGCGGATCCAACAGTGCCTGAGGCAAGCCGAGCTTTCATGACCAACACGAAAAACTGCCTGAAAGACGGACGACCTGAAGTGGTAGCTGGCGCTTACACCTTCGGACGAGAATTACTAATGCCAAGCCTGTTTGCCGAGCTCCGAAAACGGCTCATCCAACGTCAGCTTCCCTGCCCAACACTGAACTGGTACCTAGAGCGACACATCAGCCTCGATGGGGAGACCCATGGTCCGCTCGCGATTGGACTGATGGAACAACTAACGGGCGCTGATCCAGTGGCGAAGGATCGCGTGGAAGCTATCAAACAAAAGACACTCGAAGCTCGAGATCAATTTTGGAGCAGGATTTCAGAAACAATCGAAATTAACAAGGGATGCAAATACCTTGGACCAAACATCAACAGCAACAGAAACACCAACAAATAATTAATCTACACAAACTCATTAGCACAGATATCAATACGACCAGTAAAAGTATCTCTAGTCAAGAAAGCCGATCAGACGAACAAACCAACTGCCACCTGCATAGCCAAC
>CAZJLQ010000091.1:0-6143 GCA_964546675.1 uncultured Synechococcus sp. | reverse complement strand
CCGGTTTGATTCAGTCCCTGGAGCGATCTGGTGGTGAAGGCCTGTAGACGGCTATAGGTTCCTCGATGCCTTTGACAACTTGTTCTCCAATCAGTGTGGAAGGAATGTTCTGCTTCGTTGCTTCTGCAGTGTGCACATCCATCAGGATCGGTGTATGCAGATGCCGCGTTAGTGCTTCCAGGCGACTGGCAAGGTTCACGGTGTCGCCGATCACCGTGAATTCCTTGCGCTGAGGACTTCCGATTTCTCCCACCACGGCTTCTCCGCTGGCGATTCCGATGCCACAGCTCAACGGTGCAATCTTTTCAGCTGTCCATGTCTTGTTCAAATCACCCATCGCTTCCACCATGGCGATCGCACAGCGCACCGCCTCTTCGGCTTCCTGTTCCACGCCACGACTTCTTGGCGACCCGAAGACCGCCATCACGCAGTCGCCGATGAATTTATCCACTGTTCCTCCGTGCGCATCGATCACCTCGACCATGCGGCCCAGGTAGCTGTTCAGCTGCAACACCAACGCTTCACTGCGTCCTTCCAGTGACCGCTTGCGCGTCAGTGCGGTGAAGCCTTGAAGGTCACTGAATAGGACCGTGACGGGACGGGTCTGTCCACTGAGCAGGTCTTCAACGTTGGCTCTGTCTTCGAGGATCTCCTCGACGACCATGGGCGAGACATAGCGCTCGAAGGTGCGTCTCAGCCGACGCCGTTCCCGTTCCTCCTGGATGTAGCCGTTCAGGCCAAACAGGCCGGAAAGTACGACGAGTCCGGCCCCAGGAGGGAGGAGAGGCAGAGCGCGATGACGCACCAATAATGCCGACACACCAAGACTCAACAGGAGCCCCAGTCCAATGCCGCAACTGAGCAGTCGCCAACGCAGGCTTTGACGTTGCAGGGCGACGCAGGCCACCAGAAGCAGGGACAAACCACCGATCAGGGCGCGTTGCAACGGATCCGAGGGCCAGCGTTCCAGGCCTGAGCCATCCAGGCTGTTGGCCGTTGCCGTTGCGAGGAGTTCCACTCCCGAGAGGTTGCCAAATGCCGTTGGACGGCTGCTGCTCGTCTCCTCCAGCGTTACGCCAACCAGGATCACACTGCCGGCGATCTGTGCTTTGAAGGGATGATCCTTCCAGCGTTCCGGATCCAGAATCTCCCATGCCGACAGGCGTTGGATGGTCCCCTCCGGTCCATACAGGCGTAGAAACCGCTGAGCATCCTGGCTGGGTGTTGCGATGCCAGCCACCTTGAGTAATGCGGTGGGCAGGGATTTCAGTTGCTGAAATCCGTGGGGTTTGAGCAACAGCTCCACGTAGGCCTCGGGATGAGGGCCGATGGCCCCATCTTCGGCATCGAGCATGTTGGTGAGACCGAGGTTGGCCAAACCGCCAACGGCCTCAAGAAGCGACGGTTCTGGGGTTTCCAGCATCAACCCACCGGCCCCTTGTCGGTCTTCGGGCTCAAGCATTTCTGCTGCCAGCACCACCTGAGGTTGATGTTGTTTGAGGGACAGGGCGAGCTGTTGATCGTCGACTGGTCCGCGTGCACTGCCGCCTGCAAACAGCACATTGATGGCCACGGCTCGTGCACCCGCCTCCAGCAGCCGATCGCTGATCACGCCATAGGCGGCTCGCGGCCACGGCCAACGATCCAAACCGTCACTCCAAAAGTCTGCGTTCGGTTTGCTTGGAAACCAGCGGGCCTGCTGCAGTGAGGCGTCGTCGATGGCAACAACGATCAGGTTGTTGGGTGGCTGGGTTGGACCAGCCCAGAGGATCACCTGATCTGCAATCTGTTTCGACCAGCTCCGCCATAACGGCGGTGGCCAGCCGCTCATCCAGCCGCAGATCACGGCAAGGCTCAAGCAGCCACCCAGCGGCAACAACCGTTTTCCCTTGGGCAGGGCCATGGGGCATCAGCGGTTGAGAGCGATTAGAAGAAGCGCGGAATCGATACGGGAGGAACCGAGGGGGTCGTTGGAATCGGAACCGATGGTGTGATCGGAAGATTGACCCCCGGAAGATTGAGCTTCAAATAACTCTCCAACTGTGCGAATCCAGGCACAGGCTGGGTGTATCCACTGAACAGCGGTCCGCCAAGGATGGATTGGTAATCCCCTGCCACCAACTTGAGAACCGTCAGGACAACCCCCGTGGGGCTGAGTTTTAGCCGTTGGCCAGCTTCCACTGTCACGGGAGCCTGTGCTGCATCGTTGCTTTCCACCACGACGGATCCCTCCAGAACGGCAATGTCTGCATTTCCTTCCCCATCCACTTCAAGCACGTAGTTCGTTCCGCGAACGCTCATTCGGTTCGAACGCGTGCATCCGTCCTGGCGACCGGAAATCAGGATCTGACCCTTGTTCAAAAGGAAACAACTACTGCCGAGTTTGAGCAGCGATTGACGGTTGATGCGTCCGATGGCGCTGCTGCTGAATTGCAACTGCCCCCGGCTGTCCCCTGTGCTGATCACCTGAGGGGTACTGGCCGTTTGCTTCACCTTGGCCTTCTTGCTGTCGATGAACAACTGATCGCCATCCAAGATTTCCTGAACGGTGGCTTTGTCAGCGGCGGCATGGGCGGCGGCCGTGCTGCCGATCAGCAGCACAGCGCAGAGCCAGCTTGACCAAGACGTGCGTTGGAGAGGAGGCATTGTTCCAGTCGCTCATGCATCGCTCCCTTCAGGATGAATCATTTTGCGTGGATCGACGATCCGATCAAACTCCTCGCTGCTGACATAGTTCAGATTCAGAGCTGCTTGTTTCAGGGTGAGATCGTGCTCGAGAGCATGATGGGCCACTTCAGAGGCTTTGTCGTAACCGATGACGGGACTTAAGGCGGTGACCAGCATCAATGAACGTTCGAGATAAGTTTGAATCTGTGGCTTGTTGGCTTCCAATCCTTCAACAAGAAAACGTCTGAAATTTCGACAGCCATCACTCAGCATCCGGAGTGATTTCATGATGTTGAAAATGATTAGAGGCTTGTATGCATTCATTTCTAGATGCCCGGCGGAGCAGCCCATCGAAACCGCATGATCATTGGCAATCACTTGGGTTGCGAGCATGGTGATGGCTTCGCATTGCGTGGGATTGATTTTGCCGGGCATGATTGATGAGCCGGGCTCATTGGCCGGCAATTTCAATTCATTCAGGCCAGCGCGTGGTCCGCAGGACAGCAGGCGGATGTCGTTGGCGATCTTCAGTAACGAACCCGCCAATGTCTTGAATGATGCACTCAACCAGGCCAGGTCGTCGTGTGCTCCTTGCAGCGTAAATTTGTTGGTTGCTGAGCAGAAGGGAAGGGAGGTTAGCTCCGCGATTTGCGTTGCCACATCTTCAGCAAAAGATGGATTGGTGTTGATCCCAGTCCCCACGGCAGTGCCGCCCATGCAGAGCCGGAACACCCCTTTCAGAGCTGCTTCAATTCGGTTGATGTTGTCATCCAGCATGCCCACATAGCCGGAGAGCTCCTGGCCGAGCGTCAGCGGTGTGGCGTCCTGCAGGTGGGTGCGCCCAATCTTGATGATGTCATTCCAAAGCTTCTCTTTTTCGTGAAGGGAATCACGAAGTTCCCGTAGATTTGGAAGCAGCATGTTCGCCGTTCCAAGTGCCGCTGCGATGTGCATTGCCGTTGGAAAATTATCATTGGTCGACTGGGACATGTTGACGTGATCATTGGGATGAACCGGTGTTTTGCTCCCAAGCGGTTTTTCTGATAATTGACAGCAGCGATTGGAGATCACCTCATTCACGTTCATATTGAATTGTGTGCCACTTCCGGTCATCCACACATAAAGTGGAAATTCGTTTTGATGCTGGCCCTCCAATAATTCATCGCAAGCCTGGATGATTAAGTCGCTTTGTTGTTTCTTGAGTCGCCCTGACTTCTGGTTCGCGATCGCAGCTGCCTTTTTTGTAATGGCATAGGCCTGGATCATTTCCGTTGGCATCAAGTCGTCGCCAATGCTGAAGAACTCGAGAGACCGCTGAGTCTGGGCCCCCCAAAGTCTGTCGATCGGTACACGTACGGAGCCCATCGAATCATGTTCTTCTCGGTAGAGCGTTGTCATGTCTGGCGCGCTTTGCGGCGAGATTAGCGACCAGCCTGATCGCTGTTGAAATGTTTGGCTATTGATTGTGTTGTTCAATGATTGATTTGGCCTATTGGTCAACTCTTATTAATGCTGCAACTTGGTGGACTAAGTCGTCTTTTGAGCCTCGATTGTCAATAATTTGGTTGGCCAGTTGTCGTTTTGCAGCCAGGGGCCACTGCGCTTTAAGGCGTTGTTTTGCCTCGTGTTCTGTCAGGTTGCTTCTTCGCATCAGGCGCTGTATTTGTTGGCTTTCCTCGCAGTCCACAAGCCAGATTTCGCTGCACATTGCTGTGAGGTTCGCTTCAAAGAGCAGCGGCACCATCAACACGATCACAGGAGCCGCATGCAGCCTGTGCAGTTCCTGATCAAATCGCTGACGCACCAGTGGATGGATCAGCTGTTCCAGCCACTGCCGTTCCTTGCTGTTGGAGAAAACGATCCGTCCCAGGGCGGCACGATCCACGCAGGCAGGTTCACCAGCGGTTTGGATGCTCTGCCCAAAGTGGGCCAGAACCGCGTCGCTGGTGGTTGATCCTGGCGTCAGGGCCTCATGGGCAAATGCGTCCGCATCGAGCAAGGGCCACCCTCCTGCAACCAGGAGCGACCCCACGCTGCTTTTTCCACTGGCGATGCCACCGGTGAGGCCGATGCGGCGCTGCATGGTGTGGGTGGAGGATGCTCCTTAGTTTCCTGTGTGGGCGGTGCAGTCAGCGACGGTGACCTGGACGGAGCTGAACGGTGGAGTCACCGCGCCGGAAGGATTTCAGGCCGCGGCTGTTGCCGCAGGTTTGAAAGCATCCGGACGGTCTGATCTTTCTCTCCTGGTTGCCCCGCAGGGAGCTGCGTGTGCCGGCACGTTCACCAGATCCTGCGTGCGGGCTGCATGTGTGGATCTCTGTGCGCAGCGTTTGCTGTCCCACGGCGACCAGATTCGAGCGGTGTTGACGAACTCCGGTCAGGCCAATGCCTGTACGGGCGACCACGGTCTTCGGGACAGTTTGAGGGCGACCCAGTCGGTTGCCGAGCGTCTTGGCGTGGATCCTGCTCAGGTTCTGATCTGCTCGACGGGTGTGATCGGTGTGCCGATCCCGATGGACGGTCTTCTGGGTGGGATTGATCCCTTGGTTCAGGCTCTCAACAGTCAGGGCGGGCCTGCTGCCGCGGAGGCGATTCTCACCACGGATCTGGTGACCAAGCAGATCGCCTTGGAGGGGACCATTGCCGGACGCCCGGTGCGGATTGGCGGTATGGCGAAGGGCTCGGGAATGATTCATCCCGATATGGCGACGATGCTTGGTTATCTCACCTGTGACGCCGGGGTTCCACTGGATGCCTGGAGGCAGATGGTGTCGAGAGCTGTGGAGCGCTCGTTTAACGCCATCACCGTTGATGGTGACACCAGCACCAACGACAGTTTTCTGGCGTTTGCGGCTGGCCCGGATCTTCAGCAAGAGCATTGGCCAGCCCTGGAAGACGGTGTGACGCGGGTGGCCCAGCATCTGGCCCGCGCGATCGCACGCGATGGTGAGGGAGCCAGTTGTTTGATCGAGGTTTCTGTACGGGGAACACGGCATGAGGCGGAGGCGTTAAAGATGGCCCGCACGGTTTGCGGGTCGTCTCTGGTGAAGACCGCGATTCACGGCCGTGATCCGAATTGGGGACGAATCGTGGCGGCGGCGGGTCGTTCTGGCATTCCCTTCGATCTTGGGGACGTAGCGCTGTGGCTCGGGAGTCATCAGTTGATGCAGGCTGGCCAGCCTCTGGATTTCGATCGCGAAGCAGCCTCCGCTGAGCTACTGGCCTGTGCGCAAGGCACGTATCTGAAGAACGACTGCGTGAGGATTGATCTTGTCGTGGGAGATGGTCCTGCTTCCGCGAAAGCCTGGGGTTGTGATCTCTCAGATCAATACGTTCGCATCAACGCCGACTACACGACTTAATTATTGACTGAATTCATGATTTCAAGAGATTAGAAACGGACTTGCAAAGTAAGATGGATTGCTTGAATTTATTTGATGAGTAAATCTAATTCTTCATTGCTCCTTGGAATAGGG
>CAZJLQ010000090.1:0-6234 GCA_964546675.1 uncultured Synechococcus sp. | reverse complement strand
TTATTTCGCTCAAGATTGCTTCGATCAAGATTGTTTCGATCAAGATTGTTTCGATCAAGACCGTTTCAATCAAGGCAATTTTAATTAAAAATGTTTCGCTTAAGCTGTATCTATCAAGATGTTCCGTTCAAGCGGTTTCGATCAAGCGGTTCCGTCCAGCAACTTGGCTCTTAACCAGGGAAGGCTGAGACCAATCACATTGGAATAACACCCTGACAAGGACGCAACCAGCAAGCCTCCCCGCCCCTCCAGCGCAAATCCACCGGCGCACTGCATCGGTTCACCACTCGCGACATAACGCTGAAGAACAGCATCGCCAACCGCAGCAAAGTGCACTTTGGTTGTGATGCAGGCCTGGTGGGACAGTGCTGGGGCACCGGATGCCGTTGGCACGTTCAGCAACACATGGCCCGTGTGGAGCGAACCGCTACGACCTGCCATCCGGCGCCAACGCCGCAGGGCCTGCTCCGCATCAGCAGGCTTGCCGAACACCTCACCTTCGAACTCAAAAACCGAGTCGCAGCCAAGGACACAACTGATCTCCTGATCATGAACAGGATCCAGGCTCGCAAGCACCGCAGAGGCCTTCGCCTCAGCCAGCCGTTGAACAAGCTGGCTCGGATCAGTGTGGTGAATGGTGGCCTCATCGACCCCACTGACGCGGACACGGTGGTCGACGGCCGCCTGCTCCAACAGGCGGCGACGTGCCGGTGAAGCCGAAGCAAGCATCAACATTCCGATCAGTGGCCAGCCAATGCTCCGTAGGCTGCCACTGCCGGACAACCCGACCATTCCCGACCTACCCCCCACAGATGATCTGCTGGATCGTCGCAGCCGCGAGCGAGCGATCCGATCCATGCAATGTCTTCCCTTCAGCGTGCATCTTTTCCGAGATCTGCAACAGCAGGGGCTTGATGCAGCGGCCCTGTGGAGCGATCGTTCGCGCTACGGACGCGCAGGTCGCTGGTACCGCCACTCTGAAAACCTCGAACGTGATCTGCTCTGGCTGATCGCGGTGGGCGTTCTAAGACGCGAGGTGGACGGGCAAGGCCTCACCTCCCGCTTCCGTTTGACGCCGCTTGGACGGGACCTGTTGGATCAAGATCCAGCGTTGCTCGACGATTCAGCAACATTCGGTGATCAGATCCGCTTTCACATTCGACGCTTGATCAGTCACTGAGCAGAGATTGTTCAGCAACGTCTCAGATCAGCCGCCTGTGTTAGCCATCAGCGGATGTCCCCATAGAACTCTGAAATTCAACCGTGACGACGAACAGCCTGGCTCACCTTTCTGACGCCCATGCTGGTGGGGAGATCAACCGCTGAACTCCGCAATCACCCAGGCCAGCCGTCAACCCTTGATGGTGCTGGGCACCTCAAGTGGTGCTGGGAAATCACTGATGAATGCCGCCCTGTGCCGAGTGTTGCGACGCCACGGAGAGCAACCGCTGCCGTTCAAAGGGCAGAACATGAGCAACAACGCCTGGGTGGATCGCGACGGTGGAGAGATGGCGTATTCCCAAGCGATGCAGGCCTGGGCTGCCGGGCTTGAGCCCTGTTGCGCCATGAATCCAGTGCTGCTCAAACCCCGTGGCGACAGCACCAGCGAGGTGATCCATGCGGGCCGAAGTGTGGGCATCGCCCGGGCTGAGCACTACTACCGCGACTGGTTTCGCCCAGGCTGGCAAGCCATCCGCCACAGCCTGCAAACCCTCCAGGAACAGTGGCCGGAGGGACGCCTGGTGCTCGAAGGCGCCGGCAGCCCAGTGGAAGTGAACCTGCAACGACGGGACCTCACCAACCTGCGACTCGCTCAGTACCTACGCGCTCGCTGCATCCTGGTGGCCGATATTGAACGCGGCGGCGTCTTCGCCCAAATCATTGGAACGCTCGCACTGCTGCGACCGGTCGAACGGCCTCTGATCCAAGGCCTTCTGATCAACCGCTTCCGTGGCCGAAGGGAACTGTTCGATGAAGGGCGCACCTGGCTGGAGCAACAAACAGGCATCCCTGTGCTGGGGGTGATGCCCTGGCTCAATGAGCTCTTCCCTCCGGAGGATTCTCTCGATCTGCTGGAACGCAAACCGAACCGCGGCCGGTGTGATCTTGAAATCGCCGTGCTCCGCCTTCCGTCGTTGAGCAACTTCTCCGATCTGGATCCCCTCGAAGCGGAGCCCACCGTGCAACTGCGCTGGGTGGAACCGGGACAGGACCTGGGCAGACCTGATGCGGTGATTCTGCCGGGGAGCAAACAGACGATTGGAGACCTTCAGGCCATTCGCAACAGCGCGCTGGAGCAGCAACTGAAGGCCTACACCCACCGGGGCGGATCGATCCTGGCCATCTGCGGCGGAATGCAACTGCTCGGACAAACCCTGACGGATCCCGACAAGTTGGAAGGTGGCCATGCCGAAGGCCCCTGGAATGGGTTGGGCCTGCTTGAGATTGCGACCCGTTTCGGAGGCGACAAAACCCTGCAGCAGCGGCGCTTGGAGGCCTGCTGGCCAACGGCAAGCACGATTACGGGTTTTGAGCTGCACCACGGCACCACCGTGGCCGGTTCCAATCTGCAGCCGATCAGCGCAGACGCCGAACTGGGTTGGTGGAAGAACACCGGCAACGGCGGTCACATCGCCGGCACCTACCTCCACGGCTTGCTGGAGAACGGTCCATGGCGCCGCCACTGGCTCAATCTTCTGCGCAGCTCAAAACAACTGCCCCCCCTCTCCACCGATCGTCCCCATCACGGAGAGCATCGTGATCAGCTGCTCAACCGCCTCGCTGATGCATTCGAGCAGCATGTGAACATCAGACCGTTGCTGCACTGATGGCCACCATCACCGTGCATTGGCCCAATGGCCGCAAAACCACTGAAACCGTCGGCACCGACTGGCTCAGAGCTGCTGCCGCTGCGGGGGTGAGGATTCCAACGGGCTGCATGGGGGGCAGCTGCGGAGCCTGCGAAATCGAGGTGAACGGCTCGATGGTGCGAGCTTGCATCAGTACCGTTCCGTCGTCGAAGTCCAGCAGGTTGTCGGTGGACTTCGCAAGCGATCCCTACTGGTGACATCCCAAGCGCCTGGGGTTGAACGATCACGTTGAAGGCGAACCCGAAACGCGATGCCCAAGGAAGGGATTCGGCACCAACCCCTTCAAAAAAAAGGCAGCTCATGATGAACTACGCACCAATCCTTTGTGGCGCGATCTCGGGTGAGCAGCCGTTCTCTGATATTCCCCCCCGTTGTCCGGCAGTCGCTGATCGCCCTTTTGACAGGGGCGATCAGCGGCGCGATCACCGCTCTGATCATGGGAGGCGTTGAGACAGCCACCAAAGCTCTCTGGGGCGATCCAACCGAACAAGGCCTGGACTACGCCATCCCGCTTGCTTGGTCGTTGGGAGTGTGTGGTGGCTTCGGGGCCTTGCTGGCCCTGATCCATCGGGGGGGTGAAAAAACCCTGCTTCCCGAACTGCCTGAAACTCTCCACGATCTGAATCACCCCGAAGACGCCCCTCCGCGAGACAACTTGAAAGCGATAGCAGGCGCAATCATTGCTCTGGTGGGTGGAGGTGTGTCCGGTCCGGAAGCGTTGATGACGCGAATCGCAGCTCTCAGCAGCCAACGCATCTGGCGGGGCCGGGATCAGGATCTTCAAAACGCCACTGTCGCCGGCACCCTCGGCCTGTTCGGAGCCCCTTTGCTGGGTGGGGCCGTTGTCGGTGAGCAGCATGGGGATCTGATCCGACGCTGGATTCCAGGCACAATCGGAGGTCTCGGAGGTTTTGTCCTATTCAATGGAATTGATGAGGTAACGGGTGGATCGCTCCGGGCCATGCCGTACGTGTGGCCAAGCAACCCGGGAGAAGACATTGGAACCCTGGGCTCGGCAATCATTGCCGGCCTGATCGGCAGTGCATTGGGCCTGCTGCTGCGGTCCTGGAGGGGCACTCTTCAACGGCGTCGGCTTCTGGCTCACTGGCGATGGTGGCCGGTGATTACAGGGCTACTTCTTGGGGCGATGATGCACTGGCTTCCCCTTGTGCCCTTTGCAGGTGAAGAACAACTCCGTCCCTTGCTGGAAGGGGTGAATCGCAGCCAGGTGGCCGTGTTGATGCTGTCTGGACTGATCAAGTTGCTGATGCTTGGGCTTTGCCTTGAAACGGGCTGGCGCGGAGGCATCTTCTTCCCTGTGTTTTTGATCGCCTGTGCATTTGGCAGCGGCTTGCATCAACTGTTCCCAGAGGTGGGAAGCCTCGGGAGCTGGTGCGGGGGGGTCACAGCAGCCTTCTACATGGTGATGCTGCGGGCGCGGATCTCCGTGCTCGTTCTGAGTGTGGTGCTCCTGCAGGGTCATGGCGCCACGGGAGCCTTGGTTGGTGTGGTTGTCGGCGAAATGATCAGTCGCTTGGTGCCACTGGGTGGTGCCCCTCAACCTGCCCCTGAAACACCCGACTCGCCTTGATGTCTGGAGCTTCAATCGTGATCAGATCAGCCTTGGTGAGTTCCTCTCCCATCCGAGCGAACAAACGGTTGGCCTGACGCAACCTGGCCCGATCAATGGCGTTACGGATCGAACGAGCGTTGGCGAAGAAGGGCAAGGCTCGTCTGAGCGAGATGTAGTCGGAGAACGCAGTGCAGGCCTCCTCACTCAAGCGGTAGTGCTGTGCCTCAAGAAGCAAACCGGCGATCGCCATCAGCTCCTCATTGCTGTAATCAGGGAAATCGAGATGATGCGCCACCCGTGAGGACAGGCCGGGATTGGAGCTGTAAAAGGTCTCCATCCGATCCTTGTACCCCGCGAAGATCACCACCACATCACTGCGCTGATTCTCCATTTCCTGCAGGAGGATTTCGATCGCCTCGGCGCCATAGTCACGCTCATTGTCTGGCTTGTAGAGGTAATAAGCCTCATCAATGAACAGCACACCGCCCTGAGCGCGCTTGAGCATCTCCTTCGTCTTTGGAGCTGTATGCCCGACGTATTGCCCCACCAGATCATCTCGGGTGGCCGTGACCACATGGCCTTTACGCAGATAACCGAGCCGATGCAGGATTTGCGACATCCTTTGGGCCACTGTCGTTTTACCCGTCCCAGGACGACCTGTGAATGACATATGAAGGCTGGGAGCCGTGCTGGGCAAATCGAGCTGCTGCCTGGCCTGATCCACAAGCAGTAGCGCTGCGATCTCGCGAATCCGGGTCTTGACCGGCGTCAAGCCAATCAGGTCACGATCAAGCTGCTCCAGCACCTCAGCGACACCGGAATCGGCATAAGCAGCGGCAAGATCAATCGAGCAGGGCATCGATCTCAGCCGCGAACGAATGATCCGCATCAGTTAACTGGGCGGAATCACCGTCATCATCAGGACGGAGTGTGATGTTCACGTATGTGCGACCGAAGCTGATATCCGGAAACCGTTGCGTGGCTTCACTGTGCTCCCCAAGCCGATCGAGGAAATCCCTCGTCGCGTTGTAGCTCTCAAACTCAAAGCGCCTTTCAAGACACACGGGCCTTTTGCGCTCCTGCCAACTCATAGAAGGCCATACCTCTGGTGATCAACTTACAAGAGTGAGACAAACAACCTCAACAACATCCGAAGTGCCACCACTCCCACGCATCACAAATGACGAAGACGCTGACAAGCGGACGAAATACTGCTCAAACTTCCAGGATTTACTAAGCCATAATAATCCATTTCAACAACATGATTGGATTGAACATTAGGCAAAAATTTCAGAATTGATTGCCGCAGTTGCTTCACACCACCAGAGGGATTGACAGCAAGAACAGTGTCTGGATTAACGGTCAACAAACGCTCATTTGACATGGTGATATACCCCGAGAATTCACTTTCCCCTGACAAACCCTGAGTAACATTAACCAAACCATGCCTGGCGAGCAGAGAGCCAGACCAACTCTCTGAAGCAGGCGAAAGCTTGGGCGACGTGCCAATCAGAATCAACACACGCGAGCGGGCCGAGGTCGTAACGCCGGAAACGGCAGGACAGATGCCATCCAGTTTTTGTTGAAGAACATCGGAATTGGAAATAGTTTGCTGGAGCGACTGCGCCGCCTCTTCCAGACGACTCCAGCGGTCAATCCGGAAAGAAAGAGTTGCAATGCCCAACCCATTCAAACGGCCCAGGATCTTGGAATGGAAACCATCTGCGCCCACCACCAGATCAGGCTTGAGAGCAACAATGGCTTCAAGACGCGGCTGACTTCTCCCAGAAG
>CAZJLQ010000089.1:0-6274 GCA_964546675.1 uncultured Synechococcus sp. | reverse complement strand
CTAAGGGAACCGGTAAAATTCGAATCTCCATCGCTATTGTTGCCATTTAATCCAGCCGAGATAGATGTTTTCCAGAGAGGAGGAACTGGATCTGGCTTGATGGTTGCTACATCAATTTCAAGACGTCCAAGAAAAGGGTGAATCAGAACGCGAATGTCATCAGAGCTCTCCTCAGGCACCAGTTCACCTGTAATTGTGTCTCCGTTGACCAACTTGTAAGTGACCTGTTCAGCAAGAACGGTGAATGGAGCAAAAATGCCCAGAGCAGCAATTGTGGAGATCAGAAATCTGGACATGATCATTAATTAAAGAATCCCTTGGATTGCAGCCAAAGCCCGATGGCCAACAACGGCCCCAAGCCTGCGACAAGCAAGGTGACCTTCAATCGCAAAGGGGACACCTGTCGCTCGGTCTGTTTGAGAGCCATGCATTCCTGAGTTGGCGCCTGAGATTAAAACCCTTTTGTCTGCTGACGGATCGCCCAGGCTGTCGCGGCCTTTTGGCTTTGCCAGGCATGGAGAAGTTGCTTGGCCATAAAACGAAGCTGATCGGTGTCCACAGTCGCCTCGATCGCCCTGCTGAGACGCTCCTGTTCAAATTCCTGGGACGTTGTCAGCTGAATGCCATCCGACATCGTTGACCTCGAAGACGTGAGAGCGTTATGGCGGACTGGCCGGCTGCCGATCGTCTCGGATGCAACAAGACCTGCCGATCTGTCAGCTGATCAGGATTCGCCTGTGCTCTGAGGATGTGACCTGTCGAACAGACAAAAAGCTTTGGGTGTCTTATAAAAGGTCTGTAGCAACAGCTACAAAACGTTCACTCCGTTACCAACGGAGCGCAGTTTGATCGACGCCATGGAACGGGGACGTCGATCTTTCTCGGACTTGAACCATGACCAAACTCCTCTACAGAGGCCATACCTACGAGCAACGCTCCAGGGTTGAGCCAGGTCTGACGCAGCTGCGTTACGACCGAGGCCATTTCAAATCGAATCAAACCGAGTTGCGCAATGGGCAGGTCTTCACCTACCGCGGTTGCCGATACTCAACTGAAGGACGCCAGCGCGCTGCAATGACGACAACGATCGGGTTCTGCTACCGCGGAGTGGCTTACAGCCACTGACCGCTTCTGCCATCACTCATTGATCGGTTCAAAGTTCATATTCCTCTTCGAACTGTTCAATGAGCGATCGGTACAACTCCAGCGTGGCCTCTGTTTCCTCACAGAATCCATCGGTGATGTAGGTGGCGGTGAGATGGATCACTGCCGCCCTCACCTGCGCGAAGGCCTCCAGGTACTCCCCCTGGATGTCTTCATCGCGAATGTCATTGATCAGCGCCGTGATCAATTCCACTTTGCGCTTGGCGGCAGCCATATCTGCCTCCATCTCCTTGCTGAGCTTGCGCCTCTTCCTCGGCATCGACCCTCCACCAACAGGGGCTGAGGTTACGGGAGCTTCGGCGCTGAACCCGCCACTTGCTGCAAGTGGTCACCGAACAGTGCGGTGGGCCGCCTGCCTTTCGCCTCTAGCCTGTTGGGGATTGAGGGCAGCTGAGTGAATCCAACGCTTCGTGGTGTCACCTACGTCTCGGTCTGGGTCGTGATCTGGGGAACAGTGGCGTCCCTGATGGATTGGATGCTCCTCACCGGAGAGGTGTACGTGAGCGGTTCTTCAGGCCAGGTGGTCACCTTTGTGGCCTACGGAGCCGCCACTGCTGTTCTTGCGACACGCTTCGCACCCCGTTTTCTGCAATCAGCCAACGCCGATGCTGCGGATGAGGAGTGACGCCCCCATCACCAGTGCAAGAGCCTCAAAGGCTCGCTTGACCTGTTGATTCCCCTGGGAGATCGAAAGATGGGCCCCGAGATATCCACCCAGCAGAGATCCAACCAGCAGCATCGGAAGCCACCCCCAACGAATTTCGCCACTGAATCCCAATACAAGTGCTCCGGTGCCATTCCAGAACAGTCCAACCAGAATCAGGGTGTGCGCGACGGCACGGGTGTAGCTCAAGCCGAACCAATGCACGAGCCACAGTGTGACGAAGAGGCCTGTGCCGGACGTCAATGACCCGTTCAGAACACCGATACCAAAAAGCACTAACCCACCAAGCCGACACCGCTCCCAGCTGATCTGAGACCCGGCATCGCGTTGTCCCAATCCCGAGCGGCGAGCTGAATACACGCCAAGACCGATGGTCAGCAGTCCGAGGGCAGCCGTTGCCAGACGATCGGGGAGATGGAGCACGAGGCTGGATCCAAGCCAGACGCCGGGTAGTCCAGCGGCAAGCATCAACCCAGACAGGCGGAGGTCGAAGTTGCCCTCTCTCCAATGGCGTCCGGCAGCGCCCAAACCAAGCGCAACACTGGCGAGCTTGTGGGTTGCCAGTGCCATTGCAAACGGCAATCCAAGCAAAATCAAGGCGGGGAGTTGCACCAGACCAGCGCCCCCTCCTGCAAAAGCGGACAGGGTGTTCGCGATCAGCGAAATCCCTGCAAGGACAACTTGCAGGACCAGATCAGTCGGATGCATCCCAGCAGTTCGCTTGCCTTAATCATCTGGCCTGGTCAGGAAGGCGATCGGAACGGAGAACGTCAAAATTCGATGCGGTTCTCCCCGAAGAATGGCGACACAGGCCACCTCCCGGTCCGAGTGGGCTTCACGGGACTTGAGCACAAAGGCGGTGGCATCCTCAATGCTCCACATCGCCTGATCGCCCTGACGTCGCTCTTCGCGGTAGGCCTGCCAGATGTCCGCGAAAGCATCGGCGTCCGAACCGGCTCGTGCCTCCTGGAGGGCCTGCTCAAGGCCCACCTGATCGAAGCGATGGAACAGACGCTGCATCAGGGGATGTCCGATCGTGGACGAGGCCCTGACCATGGAGTTGATCGTTCCGACCGCAGTGACCATCAGTCGGGGACGGGAGCGTCGAGCATCGATCACACCGACGGGAAGGCTGAGATCCCAGTTGGGATGGCCACTGACAGCGCAGGCAAGGTCAAAAAGGCCCATGGCGCACTGACGGATCAGGGGCTGAATGTCCTGCTGATCCATGGGTTAATGCGATCGGACGTACACAGAGCAGACCAACCAACGAATCTGCACCAGGGTTGCCAAGATTGATTGAGATTCGTTGACTCCGGAATGTCTTTGGTGGAGATCTACCTCGATGCAGTCACCCATCAGGTGATCACCAATGAAGAGCTGGCCTATGTCGCCGGACACCAGGACAGCTTCGATCGAACAGAGCAAAAGTTATCGGCTCGCCTGGAGCGACTGATCAGTTCCGGCAACATCAGTGTTGGATCGCGCTGAGAATGCTGTCGATCCGATTTGGATGGTTCTTGATGTACTCGTTGAACTCGATCGCGAGCAATCTGGCCTGAAAGGCATCTGAGGCGTAAATGCAATCTTCAAGCGTGGAGTTGTCTGGAGTTCTGTAGCGAACTGTGTATGGCCTGCGCACGGTCATGAACCTGCCGCTAGTGCATCTCCACCATGGCTCATCACCGTGACCACTCTGCAAGAGATTTCACTGATTCCTGACCTGGGCTTGATCATTCCTTTCAGAATAGGCAACCAATCAGCTACATCGAGCAGATCTAAATGCGATTCCAAGGCAAGTAAGGTATAAAACGCAACACAAATCGATCAATAATGAATCCGAAATTAAATTTTTAGGAATCTGTTTTCTCGAGACGCCAACGGAGATCGTAGACGTCCCATTAAGACAGTCTCTATCCGAAGAAGAAATGCCTGAGGGCTCTGAAAAAAGTTGGAATTCGTCTCTTCTGCTGCCTGAAGATCGTGCGTGATGCGCTAGCAGCCATAACGAAACCAGATCTTGGCTGACTGATAGGCCCTACAAAGCAGTTCGTCAACCTTTGTGTGTGCTTACGGGAGGGCAACCACACCAGACCACGACTGCAAAACGTCAGGCGCACCCTGGGTTAGTGCCGAAATTGTCATGCTCGATCCAATGCCAATTCCGATCACCAATCCGACGACAAGCAGGATCGTTCCAGACAGCAGACCTTGATCAGGCTCCATGTGCAGTCCCCTCATTCATGGTGTGATCCGTCCTTACTGTGCATGTTTTCCTGAGCTTGTGTGCTTTCAGTCATAAAGGTAGAAATACTCTCTGATCGAACATCAAAAATCTCGCTACGACTCGAATGAGAACAGAACGTGATCTGCAACATGAACAGCATCGATGAGCACATCAAAAAGGACCAGGAGGAATTCCTCAAAGCCCTGGCCGACCACAACGATGGAAAGGTTCGCCACCTCACTGAAGAGCTGCAGTGGCTTCTGGATCACAAGAAGCAGTTCCCCAACGACACCAGAGATCCTTCACCTCTCGAATTGTTCTGCGAGCAGAACCCCGATGAGCCGGAATGCCTGGTCTACGACGACTGAGTCAAGCCATTCCAGGCAGAATTTCAGCGCTGTGAAAACAAGATTGGCTCGGGGAGCTGAGTGAAGTGCATTCCGAACCATCGGCAGGCCCCTGGGAAGCGGGGGCTTTTTGATGTGGATGTCCAAGCAGACGCCTTGAGCGAAGGAGCCAGCTGGTCCAACTCATGGAAACGGAGCTGTTGATCTCTGCCAGAGGCCAATCCAAGGTTCTCATCGCCGTTAGCGTCGTCGAAGAAAATTGACGTGCTCCCATGCTTCGTGAGGTTGCTGTCACCGGAGCATCCGGAAAGACCGGGTATCGCGTGGCCGAAGAACTGATCAATCAGGGCCTGAAACCACGTCTAATCATTCGGCCCGAATCACAACTTCCGGAACAACTCAACACGTGCCCTCATCAACGGCTCAGCCTGTTTCAACCGGATGCACTGGACCGGGCCCTCGACGGTGTCGATGCCCTGGTCATCGCCACCGGTGCACGACCCTCCATTGACCTGACCGCACCCATGCGTGTGGACGCCTTCGGGGTCCAGCGCCAGGTGGAGAGCTGCGTCAGGGTGGGGGTTCGGCGGATCGTTTTGGTGAGTTCGCTCTGCGCCGGACGCTGGAATCACCCTCTCAACCTATTTGGGCTGATTCTTGTCTGGAAACGCATCGGTGAAGCTGCACTGGAGACGAGTGGCCTCGACTGGACGGTCATTCGCCCCGGTGGACTTTCAGAACGGGAGGATGCACTGGAGGAGGAAGGCATCGTGTGGACAGGCCCTGACCTCCAGACAAGCAATTCGATCCCCAGGCGACTGGTGGCACGGTGCTGCCTCGAAGCCTTGAACACACCAAGCTCGATCGGCCGAATCCTGGAGGTGACCAGCAGCAAGGAACAACCTGCACGGCCACTCAGCACCATTGACTTTTGAACATCGAAATCGCTGGAACGACACCAAAAGGACCGCAAGATGCCACCAACCGCAAAAATCTAAGTAAAAATACCCACCTCAAAGCAGGTCATTCGTCGGCCGCTGCATAACAAAACTTCTTAAATTTACGTAAATGAGTCCGCTGCCATGATTCGCGCCATCGCAACGAAGCCGTTTCTCGGAAATTTCGGCTTGTTGGCCCTGCGAGTGATCACCGGCACGCTTCTGATTCATCACGGCTACGAAAAACTGGCTGGCATCGAAAATTTCGCTGATGCGTTCGTCAGACCACTGCACCTTCCCTTCCCGATCACACTCTCTTACGTCGCTGCCTTTTCAGAAATTATCGGCAGCTGGCTTCTGATCACAGGACTCCTGACCCGTATTGGCGCAGTTGCCATCGCTGGAACAATCAGTGTGGCGATTTATCACGCCGTTCTCACCGCTGGTTTCAACATCTACTTGCTTGAACTGCTCGGGCTCTACCTCGGAGCAGCGATCGCAGTCATGAGTTGCGGACCAGGCCTCTTTTCCATCGATGAATTGATCGCACGCCGTTTCGAGCCCGATCTGCAATCATCGTCCGGCAAGCTGGAGCAGCTTCTCGATGCAACTCCTACGGCATCACTTCAAGAAGCACCGGTCTCTCGCTGAGCCTCAAACTCTCAGGAGTTGTTTGACTTGCCTCCAACTCCTCTACGCCTGATCGACACTCCGAATGGAGAGTCCAGGGCAACACTTCTTCTCGCCCATGGAGCTGGCGCCTCCATGGACACACAATTTATGAATTTTGTGGCGAAGAACCTTACTATCTCCGGTTGGACAATAATTCGTTTTGAATTTCCTTACATGGCAAAAAGGCGAGCGACAGGAATTAAAGCTCCGCCCGACCGCCCCAAAATTCTCCAAGACCATTTCATCTCTGAAGTTTCTGAAC
>CAZJLQ010000088.1:0-6295 GCA_964546675.1 uncultured Synechococcus sp. | reverse complement strand
GCGATCGGTGGTGTGCTCATTCCGACGCACATTCAGAAGAGCTGGAGGAACCAGACCTCCCTCCGCGATGAAGCGACGAGCCGCAGTGACGGGTTTGTACTCACCGGTTTCTAGATGGTGAGTCGCAACATGGGCGAGGACCCGCTGACCTGCGAGACGACGACGACTGATCCGCTTGCGCTTCTTGGACATGGAGCACTCCTGGGAGGGGCGAAAAGGGGGTTAACGAGAAACAGGTCTGTCGACGCAAAAGGATGCTCCGCGGCATAACCGCATCGAGCCAATTCGCAAAGACAGGGCGACGCAGGAACGTCTTTGGACCGCGTCACCGGATGGTCACGGATGTGCCGCGCCCATCGGAAGTACGCCAATTACCCAGCAGGGCCGTAGCCAAGAATCAGCAGGGGACGCTTCTGCCTCTGCTGTAGCTTTGGTCGCGTTTGAAATGCAACCTTCCTGAGGTTTTGGCGGGCAAGCGCCTGTATCAAGCGCTACCTCGGTCGATGACCAGATCTTAAGACTTTTCCCATATTTTTCAAGACCCTGGCCTCATTCGATCAATTGATCTGTTGCCATTCGTCCTTCAGGCGCTATGCAGCTGACGGCTCGCTACCTCAGTTTCGTTGACCAGCAGCTTGCTCCCCTCTGCCGGACGACGGCGCTTCAACGGCTCGCCCTCTACCTGAGCAAACCATCGGATCAATCGGGTCCAGCCCTGGAACTTGTGCGGCAATGGCCCGAGGATTCAAAGCGCCGACTCCCCGCCGTTGATCAGGACCCCGAACTGCGGCTGCCGGCCAAGGAGCGCCGTTGGTACCCCCTGCAGGACGGGCCGCTGATCCTTGGAGCGATCAGAGCCGAACTGGATCCAACCCACGACTGGAATCCGCAGCTGGATCTGACGCTTCGCAGCGGAACTTCAGCCATCAGCCACGCCCTCACGCTCGAACTGGAATGCCTGCGCCTGAGAGAGGAGTTGGTTGACCAACGGGACCAGACACGCACCCTGATTCATCAGCTGCGCAATCCGCTCTCCGCTTTGCGCACCTACGCCCAACTGCTGATGCGTCGTCTGGAACCGGATAGCCGGCACCGCGGGCTGGTGGAGGGAATGCTCAGCGAACAAACCCAGATCGGTCGTTATCTCGATGCGTTGGATGGTCTTGGCAACGATGCGCTTCCAGGCGCTCCTGGTGCCGACAGCCCGTTGATGCTGCCACCGGGACTGTCACCGGTGAACGTCAGCGTGCGGGAGCTGCTCGAGCCTTTGATTGAACGTGCCGCGGCCACAGCAGCCCTGCAGGGACGCACATGGCACGGGCCAGAACAGTGGCCTGAATGGTCTTGCAGGGCATCGGCCCACGACGGTGCCGCCATCCTTGAAATTGTGGCGAACCTGCTCGAGAACGCCTTCCGCTACAGCCCTTCTGGATGCGGGATCGGCCTGTTGCTCCTGAACAACGGTCTCTGCATTTGGGATGACGGTCCCGGGATTCCTGAGGGTGAACGGACGCGGATCTTTCAACGGGGAGAGCGCGGGAGCGCAGGAATCGACCGGCCTGGAACAGGACTTGGTCTGGCGCTGGCCAGAGATCTGGCAGCTCAGCAGGGCGGGGAACTCGCCCTGATTGTCCCCCCATCCAACGTGTCAGCCACCCTGCCGCAGCGGGGCAATGCCTTCCGGCTCAGCTGGCCGTCTCCGCCAACGCCGCCGTCTCCACCAACGCCACCATCAGCAACGTGAAAGCTTCGGCGAGAACCAGAGACGCGCCATAGGAATCGCCGGTGTGTCCGCCAAGCCGCCGACCCAGAAGCTCAGGCACCACCAGGGCGACGGCACAACCCATCAGCAGGGGCACCAGCTTCAGCCCAGCGAAGACCACAAAGAAAACGAGAATCAGGAGCAGAGGCAGCGCATCCCAGAGAGGACGTCCGTGGGCCCTGTGAAACGCCGCGGTGCCGGTGTCTTGCGAGCGCAAATATCCAAAACGGGCCATTGCCCAAAGCGGTGCACCCCTTCCAATGACAGCCGCGAACATCAGGGCAAGCGGAGCCTGAGCGTCCAGCTGGATCAAGGCGGAAGCCTCCACCAGAAGGACCATTGCAAGTGCCAACACACCGCTGGCCCCCACGCGGCTGTCATCCATGGCCACCAGTCGTCGCTCCCGCCCGGCGGCGAGGCCATCGGCTGTGTCCATCAAGCCATCGTGATGCAGGCCACCACTCAGCCAGATGCCGAAGGCCAGCACCAGGGGGGCAACGGCGACGGACAACCAGCCCAGCTGAACCAACAGCATCCACAGACCAGCCTGGAGTGATCCGAGCAGACAGCCAATCCAGGGGGCAAACCTGGCAATCCGCTCGAAACGCGGCGCGGGCCACGGCCAGGCCGGGAGGATGGAGTAAAAAATCCAGGCTCCTGCCAGATCTTTCAACCAGGGGGGGGCAGGGCGAGCGATCGGAGCCGTCAGAGGGTTGGCTTCACCGTAGGTTCGGCACAGGGCTGCATTTGCTTTGTTCGGCTTCCAGATCACGGCTCAATGCCCGCGGACATCCGCCCGCTGCGGCTCCTTCCAGACCCCGCACGGACCGGTGCAGACTCCGAGGTTCATGCCGGTGGGAACCCTTGCCACGGTCAAGGGCGTGAGCAGCGAACAGCTGCGTCAGACCGGTGCACAGATGGTGCTTTCAAACACCTACCACCTGCATCTGCAACCTGGAGAAAACGTGATTGAGGCGGCCGGAGGGCTGCACCGTTTCATGAACTGGGATGGTCCGATGCTGACCGACTCGGGTGGATTTCAGGTCTTCAGCCTTGGAAATCTGAATCGAATTGATGACCACGGCGTGGTGTTCCGCAATCCCAGGGACGGCCGCACGATCGAGATGACCCCAGAGGTCGCGACCGACATTCAGATGAAGCTCGGCGCCGACGTGGCGATGGCCTTCGACCAGTGCCCTCCTTACCCAGCCACAGAGAACGACGTGGTGGACGCTTGCCGGCGCACCCACGCCTGGTTGGAACGCTGTGTCAATGCCCATCAACGGCAAGATCAAGCCCTGTTTGGCATCGTTCAAGGGGGATGTTTCCCGCATCTCCGCCGTGAGAGCGCCAGAGCTGTCGCCGATTTCGATCTGCCGGGCATCGCCGTCGGAGGCGTGAGTGTGGGGGAGCCGGTGGAGGAGATGCATCGCATTGTTCGCGATGTCACTCCGCTGCTGCCAACGGACCGACCTCGCTACCTGATGGGAATCGGGACGCTGCGGGAGATGGCCGTGGCCGTGGCGAACGGCATCGATCTATTCGACTGCGTTCTCCCCACGCGCCTCGGTCGCCATGGCACCGCCCTCGTGGGGGGTGAGCGATGGAATCTGCGCAATGCCCGGTTTCGGCATGACCACACCCCCCTTGATCCCAGTTGCCCATGTCTGGCTTGTCAGCAGCACACAAGGGCCTACTTGCACCATCTGATCCGCAGTGAGGAATTGCTGGGGCTCACCCTGCTCAGCCTGCACAACATCACGCAGCTGATCCGCTTCACCACGGCCATGGGACGGGCCATTCAAGACGGCTGTTTTTCAGAGGATTTCGCTCCGTGGGAGCCCGACTCACCAGCCCATTACGCGTGGTAGCGTCCGTCCAAACGCCTGAATGACACAAGGGATGGCCGCCTTCACGTTTGACTTGCTGGCTCAGCTGCCCGAGGCCTACCAGGCCTTTTCACCGCTGGTCGACATTCTTCCCCTGATTCCGGTGTTCTTCCTCCTGCTGGCCTTCGTCTGGCAGGCATCCGTCGGTTTCCGCTGAGGACTCAGCGTCTGGCCCGTTCGCCTCGGCGCAGCACTTCCAAGACAAAAGCGGGAAGACAGAGCATGCGGCGCCAGCGACTTGGCTCCTGAATCAATCTGTACAACCACTCGATCTGCAACCGGCCCATCCAGGCCGGTGCTCTTTTTTTGGTACCTGCCCAAACGTCAAAACTTCCACCGACTCCCATCCACAATCCGGATGCATCTTCGGAAAGACGGGCTGACCAAATTTCTTGGCGGGGCACTCCAAGCGCCACGAGCACCAGATCGGGCTTGAGATTCAGCAATTCTGATTCCAGGCCAGGCCATCTCTCCTCAGACTGATAACCATCCACAGCCATGACGAGGTCGAGGCCTGGATGTTCTGCCGGCAAGATCTGCCGGAGGCTCTCCATCACCGCAGGTGCCGCGCCGATCAAGGCGACGCGCCAACGATGCCTTGCGGCGTAGGACAGCAGGTTCCACGCCAGTTCGATTCCTGGGCTTCTCAACACCCGCACCCCCTGGCGGGACAACGCCCAGACCACGCCAGCACCGTCGGGAATCACGAGATCAGCGGAGGTGATTGCATCGCCCAGGTCCGGGTCTTCCCGGGCCGCCATCGTCATTTCCGCATTGAGCGTGACGATGCGGCCGCCACCCCTTACGTGCAAGCCAATGGCAGCCGCACGAACATCGCGGCATGCATCCACTGGAATCCCAAGAACGCTGCAGCGGCGGCGATCATCAGGGGTGGTGGTGAGGGAATCCATCGCCGATGCACGGAGATGGAGAATTTAGAGGCGGTTCAGGAGAGGGTCATGGTTCTGTTCTCGCTGGAATCAAGCACCGACGACTCACCAGCGGATCAGGTGCTGCGAGACCTCGATCGTTCCATCGAACGCGTGGTCCTTCAACGGCAAGACCCGATCAGCGGTTTGTTGCCGGCCAGTACCGCCCACACCGTCCATGGCGACTACGGGGATGCCTGGGTTCGTGACTGTGTCTATTCGGTGCAATGCGTCTGGGCCCTCGCCATCGCGCATCGACGGCGTTTCGGTGAACGCTCCAGCCGCAGCTGGGAGCTGAATGAACGGGTCCTGGCCCTGATGCGCGGGCTGCTGCGCTCGATGATGCGCCAGGCCTCCAAGGTGGAGCGCTTCAAACACAGCCTCGACCCGCTTGATGCCCTCCACGCCAAATACGACAGCAAGAGCGGAGACCCCGTGGTGGCTGATGACGCGTGGGGGCACTTGCAACTGGACGCAACATCCCTGTTCCTGCTGCAACTGGCCCAGCTGACCCAGGCCGGACTGCCCGTGGTCCGCAGCCGTGATGAAGCAGATTTCCTGCAAAGCCTCGTGCATTACATCGCCAAGGCGTACCGCACGCGCGATTACGGCATCTGGGAACGGGGGGACAAAGGAAACCACGGACTCCCGGAACGAAACGCCAGTTCCATCGGAATGGCCAAGGCCGCTTTGGAAGCCTTGGATGGGGTCGATCTGTACGGCCCCCATGGGGATGGCAGCGTCCAGCTGCTGATCCCACAGGGGGCAATCGTGCGGCTGCGGCGTGCGCTGGAAAGCCTGCTGCCGAGGGAATCAGCCAGCAAGGAGACCGACAGCGCCTGCCTGTCCGTGGTCGGCTACCCCGCATGGGCCGTGGAGGACCGTCATCTCACGGATCGCACGGTCAGACGCATCCGACGTGAGCTTGGTGGGGCCTACGGATACAAGCGTTTCCTGCGCGACGGCCATCAGACGGCCGTGGAGGACATCAGCCGTTTGCACTATGAGCCTGAAGAGCTGATGGCCTTCCAGAACATTGAATCGGAATGGCCGCTGTTTCTCGGGTTTGAACTGGTCACCGCCTGCTGCGAGGAACGCTGGGACGATGCTCAGCACTGGCATGGGCGCCTTAAACCCCTCGCCGTCATGCTGGACGAGGAGGAGCTGTACCCCGAGCTGTACCGCGTGCCAGACACCGTGGTGGAGCTGGAGCGCCGCAACCCTGGGAGTCAGACCCGGGAAGCGAACACCAATGTGCCCCTGATCTGGACACAGAGCCTGGTGTGGCTGGGCGAAATGCTGCTGGCTGGATTGGTGCGGCCGGAGGATCTCGACCCCTGTGATCGTCGTCTCAGCCGGCCTCTGGGTGCCGAATCCGTCCTTGTGGCCATGGCACCGGAAACCGCCTCGGTTCAGCATGGACTGATCGCCGCCGGATTACCGGTGGACGTGAACGGCGATTTCGGCATCCTTCCCTCCAGCTCTCTGGCCCAGGGGTTGCAGAACCTGGGTTCAAACAAGCGGCTGGGGCTGAGCGGCCAACCACCGCAACGGGTGGAGACTGAAGAAACAGCCCGCTTCTATCGCCATCGCGGCCAGGCCCTCTGTTTCACAGCCGCAGTTTTGGAGGACTCAATCAGCTACCTGGCGGACGATCCACTGCAACTTGCAGACACCGTGGTAGACGAACTGCATCTGTTGCAGCGGCACTGGCA
>CAZJLQ010000087.1:0-6345 GCA_964546675.1 uncultured Synechococcus sp. | reverse complement strand
CCTATCCAAGGGCGATCGGCATTCCAGCCAAATTTCCACTGAGCGGTGTCGGCCGTTAAGCACTGCTCAGCCGGGCCTGCGTTTCACCGGCCAGGCGCTGCCGGAGCGACCGAAGGATGGAAGGGATCCGCCGGCGCCATGGACTGGCCGAAAGAGCCTGATCAAGCACCAGGGGATCAATGTCCCGATCCAACCCATCGGCATTGGCTCCAGGGAACCAGTGTCCACCCTGACCGAGAAGTCGGTACCGCGCTCTGGCGAAACTCTCCAAATCCCAGGCCTCGAGAAGGTTGTGAAGCCAGAGAAGGATCGGCAAGTTGATCTGACCTGGAGTCTGATGCCAGGCCGGCAGACCGATGTGCCAGCTCCTGAGCCAGTCTTCGCTCAGGGCCTCTGAAGCAGCTGAAACCAGGCGGCGCTGCACGAGGGGTAACAACTGATCTGCCTCTGGAAGTCGGGAGACGGCTTCAAGATGCAGATCCAAGTCCGTGGGTTTTGACGCACCAACACTGATGGTGTGAACCCGTGGGTCATTCAGGCAGAACAGGTCGTTGAACACGATTGGATGCAGGGGCTGACAGAGATCAAGCAACCGCTCTGATGGTGTGTGGAGATGGCCTCCTTTATCGGTGGGACTGATGATGAAGACACCCATATCCTGTTGGAGGGCGGCGTCGAGGGCAGGACTGTTGTCCTGACGGATGTAGTACCAGTGCAAATTCACATAATCAAAAGCACCGGTCTCAATCGCCTGGGTGATCAGCGGCGTGGGGCCATGGGTGGAAAAACCCACATGACCGATCCGCCCCTGCTTCTGCCAGCGGCGCACGACGTCCATGCAACCGCCGGGACGAAGGGTCTGGTCGAGATGCTCCTGAAGGTTGATGCCATGGATTGCCAGGAGATCAAGGTGCTGACAAGAAAGCCGCTCGAAGCTCACTTCCAGCTCCGCTTCGAATTCCGCGGAATCCTCGCGAGGTGGAACTTTGCTCTGAAGCAATCGCTCTGGGTCAGGGGACTTGGGTAACGCCCAGCCCAGTTGCCGTTCTGAGGTGCCGTAATGGCGCGCGGTTTCAACATGATGAAACCCAGCATCCACAGCACGATCGAGCGTCGCCTGCAGCTGCAGCTGAGAGGATTCCGTGATTTCAGCAGCTGATAAATCAGACCAGCTCTGCTGAAAACGCATCCCACCGAGGGACAACAGCGGGATTGAGAGTTCCGTACGGCCGAAACGACGCGTTGGGATAGCGGAGTTCATGCCCCAGCGCGGGGCTTTAAACGCCTGTGGCCGACCGGTCTCGGCATGCCGAGGGGCTGCATGATCTGTGTGGAGAGCTCATCGTTCAACTGATCGAGCTCTTCAAAAGGAACCCAATGAATGCAATCGACGGGGCAGGTCTCAATCGCTTCCTGAATCAGCTCTGTGCTGTCACCGTCCTGGCGAACAGCGCGGGAGCGACCGTAACTGGACTCAACCACAAACGTATTGGTGGCGACATGAGCGCAGTAACGGCATCCGATGCAGACAGCTTCATCGACCCAAACAGCTTTCTCTCGAAGGGAACCGCCTAACAAGGGTTCCCTTCCCGATGCACTTCCCTCCTGAGTGGAGGGAGTCTTGTAGGCAAGAGACGGATCGTTCAGCGTCAGGCGTCCCAGCGGGTCACAACCAATTCAATGGATCCATCCTCTTGATTGGACTGTTCAGAGACCTGAAAACCCTCTTCGCTGGTGGCTGCCAGAACAGTGTTCAAGGCATAGCGCTGAGTCAGTTTGGCCAGGAATCTCTCCACTGGAATGGTTTGTTTCCACAGATCGAGATCTGTGACGAGCTCATAGGAATCAGACGAGGCGTTCCAACGGAAACCGAGATCTCCCCCTTCCTGCATCACAACAGCCAGCTCGGCCTGGGTGGTTTGGCCGCGGTAGCCACGAACAGGACGTTCGCCCTGTTCAGGGCTGTAGCCAAGATCCTGGAGTGCTTTCTTCAGAGGCTCCAACTGACGCAGCTTGGTCTTAACGGTGCTGAAATGCGACATCAGTGAAGGTGTGCGGGGAGAGTCTGGGACTGGGTTTCCGGCTGAAGGAATGCTTCAGCTGTGGGCTCGCGTCGCTGGACCGAACCGAGTGCGTCCTCCAGATGTTGAGTGAGCTGCTGACAGGCTTCGCCAGCAACCCCTTCAACCCGCTCTTCCACACGACCATCAGGTCGAATGATGAAACGGATCGTTCTCTGGGGCATCCCGGTCGTGAGCTGAGGCACGCATGCTAAGGGCGTTGAACCCAAGCTGCTGAGCTCTTCGTAACACCTGCATCAATCGCTTGTTTCAAGCGAAAAAGCCGTCTTCGATTAACGCCTGCAGCCGCTTGAGAACTTCAGGATCCTCCAGCTGTTCGAGAGCAGTGCGTGCTTCATCCCGCACAGAAGCCTCTCCGTCATTCAGCAGTGAATCAACGAAGGCCTCCACGATCTCCTGCTGACGCGGTTCGACAAGCTGGTCGTAAAGCCTGCCCAGGGCCCAAATGCAATTGCTACGAACCACCGGTTCACTGTCGATGCGAAGACTAGAAAGCAATTGGCCTGCGGCGGGATCAGCCTTCACAGGCGAACGACTTCCCGCCTCAGCAAGTGAACCGGGGCACCAGAGACGGACTGCTGCCACATCGCACTGCAAGGCACGAATCAGGGGGTTGAGGATGGGCGCATCTGGGTAATTGCCCAAGCTCCATGCCGCCGCTTTCCGCACATAGGCATTGCTGTCCACCTGCAACAGCTGGAGCAATGGCTCCACCGCTGGAGGCGAGGGATTTCTGCCAAGCGCATACACAGCACTCATCCGCTCCACAGGGCAGGAACGGTTCAAGAGGGGAAGCAGCTGGGGAACGGCACGCGGATCGCGATGCTCGCAAAACACCCGCAAGGCCTGGAGCCGCTCGTTGTGCCCTTGCCCGAGCCAAATGAGTCCTTGATCACAGGATCTGGCCGCCTCAAGCGAACTATCCCCCTCTTGATCGAGCTCGAGCGCATCCAGCGGATCCCCATCTTCCTCAGCCGCCAGCTCTTGGGCCAGCAGATCCGGATCAATGGAGAGCCTGGCGGGACTTTGTTCCCGCTGAGGGCCAGGAGCGTCTGTCATGGCCCCGATCGTAGAGCTGGCCTGTCCGAGATCATCCGATCGGTGCTGGAGCGAGCATGTCACCAGGCAACCAGATTCTGGCGCTCACGGCCACGAGTGCCAGCGCAAACAGAAGCACGATCAGAGCAGGCAACAGGGTGGAACGAAAGAAAGCCAATGCTCAGGAGCTGATGCGGACATTCTGCTCAATTCGACGGCGTAGCAGCAGAGCAGACAGGACGAGAACGCAAAGCCCACCCCAGGCTGAACCCTGCTGGTGCAGCAGGAAGCCTCCGGTCCCGATCAGCCCCCCGAAGAGCACACCGCAGGCCAGCAGGAAACGCGTCGCCATCACAGGAACAGTTTCCAATGGAGTGACGTTGAACTGCCGCCGTAGCGCGCTCCAACCGGGCCCCGGCGGACGAACGCGCCGAACGAATTCCGCCAGCACCTCCTCGGACTCAGGGGGGGTGACCAGCATCACGCCAACCCAGACGACCGCAGTCACAGCCGTGATCACCGCCAGACGAATGCCGTAGTCCTCGATGCGGACAAGCGGAATCACCGACGTGAATAGACCAACGCCGAACCCGCACAGCATGGCTGCCAATTCAGCGGCAGCATTGACTCTCCACCAGAACCATCGCAGCACCAGCACCACGCCTGGCCCGGAACCGATCGCGATCACCAGGCGAAACACTGTGCCGATGCTGTCGCTGATGAGTGCAGTGATCACCCCCAAAGCAAGCAAAAGCACTGTGGTGAGCTGACCAACCAACAGCAGTTCACGGGAACCCGCCTCAGGACGAATGAAGCGTTGATAAAGGTCGTGGGTGAGGTAGCTCGCCCCCCAGTTCACCGATGTGCTGACGGTGCTCATGAAGGCCGCCACGAGGGAGACAACCACCAATCCGAGTGCAACCGGTGGCAACAGTTGAACGGCCAGAGAGGGATAGCTGAGCTCCCAATCAGCCTGATCCGGCAGGAGGACAAGAGCAGCAAGCCCCACCACGACCCAGAGCCAGCTGCGAATCAGATAGTTGACGACCAGAAAAACCCAGCCAGCCAATCGCGCCTGCTGCTCATCCTTCGTGGCGAGCATCCGCTGGATGAATTCACCGCCACCGTCGCTGCGGCGGAAGCTCCACCACTGAATTGCGATATACGCCAGGAACATCGGCACGCTGATCCCGGCCCCCTGCAACCAGTTCAAACGCCCGTCGGACCAGGTCCAAGGCACGAGGGACAACAGTTCCGGCCGGCCGAGGTCCTCAAGCTGAACGAGCAGCGGGCCCATCCCTCCGCAGGCGTGCAACGCTGCAACGGCAACGGCGACAGCCCCCGCAAGGGCCAGCAGCAACTGGAGAAGATCCGTGACCACCACAGCCCAGAGTCCACCAGCCACCGTGTAACTCACGACCAGAAGAGCAACAACGGCCAGCAGCCAAACCGTGTCTGTGATCCCGAGGGCTGCTGGCTGCCCCTGAACAATGCCGAGAGCTTCCACCACCTTGCGCAAGGCCAGGAAGGCGTATCCAATGCCGATGCAATTAACGGGAAGTGCAAGCAGAAACGCTTTGATGCCCCGAAGCCATGCCGCTGGGGCCCCGCCGTAACGGAGCTCCGTGAACGCGGCATCGGTCAGGACGCCACTGCGCCGCCAGAGAGGAGCGAACACCACGGCCATCGCCACATGCGCAAGCCCGAAACCCCACCACTCCCAGTTTCCGGCGAGCCCACGGGTTCCGATCAGTCCCGCGACGTAGAGGGGGGTATCGATCGAAAAGGTGGTGGCTGCCATTGAGGCCCCCGCCAACCAGCCGGAAAGACGTCGACCGGCAACGAAATAATCATCCTCCGCCTTGTTGCGTCTTGCGAGCCAGAAGCCCAGCACGAGGGTCAGCGTCAGGTAACCGACAAGGAGAATCCAATCAACGGCAGCCATGGAACAGGGTCATTGACGGCAGTTAAACGCAACAGGATGGATTCAGACGGGCTGACGCTGGCGTCGTAACTGACCGCAGGCCGCGTTTTGGTCTAGACCACGGCTGGCACGAAGACTCACCGCCACGCCCCGTCGCTCAAGCGCCCGACGAAACGCCTCGATCCGACGGGGCTCTGGACGCTGAAAGTCCTCCTCATCAATCGGGTTGTAGGCGATCAGGTTGACATGGCTCTGGAACCCTCCCACCCGATCAGCAAGTTCCGAAGCATGGTCGGGATGGTCGTTCACCCCGCCCAGAAGGATGTACTCGAAGCTGACGCGACGACCTGTGGCATCGAGGTAATGCCGACAATCATCAAGAAGGTCGTCGAAGGGATAGGCATGGGCCGTGGGAATGAGCTCCTCCCGCAACGCCTGATTGGGTGCATGGAGGCTCACAGCAAGGGTGAACTGAACGCGGCCCAGGCGTTGCATGGCGAGTTCAGCCAGCTGCGGCAGGGTTCGAGGCACGCCGACGGTGCTGACGGTGATGCGTCGCTGGCCGATACCAAGATCAGTGTTGAAACAACGGATCGCCTCAAGCACCGCTTCACTATTTAGAAGAGGTTCCCCCATCCCCATGAACACGATGTGGGAAGGGCGCCGGTCCATGGCCTCGCGCACACTGAGAACCTGGTCAACGATCTCGTGAGTTCGAAGCGATCGTTGCAAGCCTCCCTTGCCTGTGGCGCAAAAACGACAGGCCATCGGACAGCCCACCTGGCTGGACACACAGACCGTGAGTCTTTGGTCGGAGGGAATGCCAACGGTTTCGATCGTTTCCGAATCGTCCGTTGACAACAAAAGCTTGGTGGTCGCATCAGCGGCCACGGATCGATGGACTTCGGTTAGACGACCGATCTCAATCCCCTGATCCTGCAAAGTCCGCCGCCAGGCCTTGGGGAGGACCGTGATCTCCTCCAGGGAATGGGCACCCTTGGTGTAGAGCCAGTCATGGAGCTGCCGCCCCCTGAAGGACTTTTCACCCTGAGCGACGGCCCAGTCCTGGAGCTCGGCCGCGCTGCGGCCGAGCAAGGCTTGCGTCACCAGATCAGCAGTCCATGGCCCAACTTGAACTCCACCACAAGCAGAGCGATGAAACCAAGCATGGCGACTCGACCGTTGAGCTTTTCGGTGTGACCGTGAAAGCCATAGCGGGGAAGGCGACGCTGGGGGATGTCCTTCGGTTCAAGCATGGAAGAGACCTGAGGGTTGAATCATGACGGGACGATCACTCATCGG
>CAZJLQ010000086.1:0-6451 GCA_964546675.1 uncultured Synechococcus sp. | reverse complement strand
CATCCCGTGAGATGGGTCCAGCAAAGGGCGCAACATTCGCTCGGGATAGGACAATCCGAACGTTCTGATATCTGCATCGAAGAGGCCGACAACTTCGGCGTCGCTGCAGGCAACGCCGAGACCTTGCCAGACAGCCCAACCTTTGCCGGGGGGGCCGGTGACATCAAGGCCGAGATCCTGAACCGATACCAAGAGCTCTTGGATCGCCGGTCCATTGGTCCAGTGGACTTTGACGGGGAAAGGCATGCCGCGGAAAAATTCCTCAGCGGCAAGAACATCCTCGGCACGCTCTGCGGAAAGAGCGATGACAAGGCTGGTCAGTCCATCCAGCTCAGCCAGGGCCTCTCTGATCAAGCCGAGCGCTGGCCTGCTGAATTCCTCCATCAGGCAGGGAATCAGGATCGACGTTCGCTTCTGCGTCAGCTCCTTGCGAAAGGCGCGGCTATCCAGATTGCCGAGGCTGTAGTCGTGAACCGTGGTGATCAGGCCTTGCTGAAAATCCATGCGGTGTTCAAAGCGACAACAAAATGGTGAGACGTGCTGCATACCTGTTGAAATTCAGCAGGTAACGCTTGATGCAAGACCCCCAAGAGGGAGACCTGCAAAAGCTGTTGGGCGACCTCTACAGCAGTGATTTTCCAGGGGATTGCCAAACGCTGTCGTCGCAATTGCTGCAATCTCTCGAGCGGCAGTCAGCGGATTGCGACAAGCGCGCTGCGCCGGTGCTCTGGAGTGGAGCCGATGCTGTTCTGATCACCTACGCGGACACGGTTGACGATGGCGACCAGCCAGGTCTCCAAAGCTTGAGACGTCTTGTGAATCTCCATCTCGGTGCGTTCGCATCGGTGATTCATGTGCTCCCATTTTTGAAATCGACCAGTGACGGCGGTTTCGCCGTCTCCAGTTACGAACACCTGGACGAAGGGCATGGCGATTGGTCGGATCTCGCTGCGCTCGCGTCGGGTCGGCGACTGATGGCCGATCTTGTGCTGAATCATGTTTCGGCTTCTCATCCTTGGGTGCGCCAGTTCCTGAATCGGGAAGAGCCAGGACAGTCCTGCATTCTTGAAGCAGGACCCGACCCCTGCTGGGATGACGTCGTTCGTCCCCGCAGTTCGGCCCTGTTCACTCCGCTGGGAGG
The DNA here is from genome assembly GCA_964546675.1 of uncultured Synechococcus sp. Lineage (GTDB taxonomy): Bacteria > Cyanobacteriota > Cyanobacteriia > PCC-6307 > Cyanobiaceae > Parasynechococcus. The sequence goes on along the minus strand of CAZJLQ010000086.1, from coordinate 5,310 downwards.
GATTGAGGGGAGAAGGATGGTGTGGACCACCTTCGGACCTGATCAGGTGGACCTCAACTGGCGCAGTCCTGAGGTGCTGATCGGATTCACGCGGCTCCTTAACCAGATGTGTGCCAACGGGGTGCGCTGGATCCGTCTCGACGCGGTTGGGTTTGTTTGGAAGGAGCCCAACACGACCTGCATTCACAGACCCGAAGCCCATCGTTTGGTCGAAATCTTGCGCGTGCTCCTCCAGAAGACCTGTGCAGATGGCGTGGTCGTCACGGAAACCAATGTGCCGGAGCAGGAGAACCTCTCCTATCTCCGCAATGGCCAGGAAGCGCACTTGGCTTACAACTTTCCGCTTCCTCCGCTGTTGCTTGAGGCAACGGTGAGTGGTCGAGCCGATCTGCTCAATGCCTGGTTGAGTCGCTGGCCGTCCCTGCCCGATCGCACTGGATTGCTCAATTTTTCGGCTTGCCACGACGGCGTCGGCCTTCGTCCCTTGGAGGGACTGATGCCGGATCGTCGCTTGCTTCAGCTTCTGATCGGCTGTGAACAGCGGGGCGGCTTGATCAGTCATCGCCGCCTCAGCAATGGAGATGATGTCCCTTACGAAATCAACATCAGCTGGTGGAGTGCGATGGCTGATGGAGGGATTGATCCCTCTCACTATCAATTGGAACGTTTTCTGTTGACGCAGTTGCTCGTCATGGTGCTGCCGGGGGTGCCGGCGTTTTACATGCCGGCGCTTCTGGCAACCCCCAATGACGTCTCCCGCTTTCGCCGTACAGGTCAGCGACGCGATCTGAACAGGCCCCAATTCCGCACCGAGACCCTCGAGCGGCGCTTGCAGGACCCTGAGAGCAATGCCACCCGCGTGCTTCAGTCATTGCGCCATGCGATGACGATCCGAGGGACCATGGCCTCTCTTCATCCCGATGCGGACCTACGTGTGATCAGCAGCGATCGATCCGATCTGGTGGTTCTGGAGCGTTTCGATCAAGGACAGTCTCTCTTCGCTGTGCACAACATGACTCCGACGCGTCTGAATCTGCCGCTCGGCAACTTGGGCATGGCGCCCGAGGGGTGTCGTTGGTTTGATTGCCTGAATAGGTCAGAGCTGCAGATCGGTCAACGCCAACTTCAGCTCGAGCCCTACGACGTTGTTTGGTTGGTTCAGCGATGACCAGTCCAGAGCCGATCTGGTGGGTGGTCACGGACCTCGACGGCACCCTGATGGACCATCACTATGACTGGTCTCCTGCGGAGTCGACGATTCGATGGTTGCAAGCGCTTGGCGTCCCTGTGATTCCCTGCACCAGCAAGACAGCTGAGGAGGTTCGCTCGTTCCGACGGGACGTCGATCTCCACGATCCTTTCATTGTCGAGAACGGTGGCGCGGTTCACGGTGAAACGTCGACGGGTCAGGAATGGCAACTCAGCCTTGGCCCTGGTTGGGGGGAGCTTCGTCCGCAGCTCAAGAGGCTTGAGCGGGAGCTGGGTGAGCCGCTGCGCGCCCTCGATGACTTGAGTGATCAGGAGGGGGATGCCTTGCTTGGCCTACGTGGCGAGTCTCTTCGTCTGGCGCAGGGACGCAGCTGCAGTGTGCCCTTCGTGGCCCCTTCCGCTCCGTCACGCGCTCGGTTGGTTGCCCTTGCCCAGGCCAGGGGGCTCACGGTTGTTCAGGGGAACCGCTTGTCGCACCTGCTTGGGGGAGGGATCAGCAAGGGGAATGCTCTCCAGGCGTTGAAAAATCATCAGCGCACGCCCGAGGCGCGGGTGCTGGCCCTGGGAGATTCGCCCAACGACCTCCCCTTGCTTGAGGTTGCTGACCTGGCTGTTGTTGTTCCGGGTGCGGATGGCCCTCACCCAGCTCTCCAGTCGGGTTTGTCAGTCGGCCGGTTTGAATGCGCGCAAGCCCCCCATGGACTGGGCTGGGCTGAAGCGGTGCGTCGCTTACTCGAGCCTCGGCTTCAGCGGTCGCTTTAATCGCTTTGAGTCAGGGTCCACCCTTCAAGCTTCGCTTGGGTCCGAGCAGGGAGTGCCAGAGGGTTTCTGCCTCGCTGCATGGGACCAGCGTGAGGCCATCGCAACGTTGGATAGGGCGGCAGCCCAAGCTGTTGATCAGCAGAGCCTGGTCCCCCGATTGCAGGGCATTGCCCAGCCCGTGCTCAGCGATTCTGCCCAGTTTCAACGCCTTGTCGCGCATGATGCCGGGGAGGCAGCCGCTGTTCAGCGGTGGGGTCTGCCAGGTCCCCTGACGACGGACCAGCAGATTGGCTGCGGTTCCGCAGCAGAGCTCTCCCGTCGTGTTGAGCAGGAGAGCGTCATCCGCATTGGCGATCCTGGCTTCACGGCGGGCCTGGATCGCCTGCGCATAGCCGAAATGTTTGCATCGGCTCAGCAGGCTGTCGGCATTGCGGCATTCATGCCGACTGACGATCACGTCGATCGGCATGAAGTTCGGCGTCCAGGGCAGGAGTGTGAACCAAAAGCGGTGCTCAATCCCCGCTGGAGCGTCAAGGCCCCGGGTCGGACTGGACCCACGGCTCCAGTTCAGGCGGAGCGCTCCATCACCCCGGTTCAGATCAGCCCGTTCCACAGCCTCTGCGATTAAGGCTTCGAGCTGGGCTTGCGCCGGTGGGTTGTGCATTCCCAACTGTTCAGCACTTGTGCGCCAGCGGGCCAGATGCTCGTTGAGAAGTTGTGGGCTGCCATCCCGGATCAGCACGGTCTCGAACAGGCCATCGCCCAGTTGCAGTCCCCGGTCACTGAGGGGCAAGTGCAGGCTGTCAGGCTCACCCCAGACCCCCGCGCTCCAGGCGATTCCGACGATCATGTTCGACCTGGCTCACCCCTTGGAGACAAGGGAGTTTGGCTTGACGATTCCCGCCTGATGCGTGGGTGGCGGCGGCTTGGATTCTGTTCTTTCCTCATGCCAAGGCGTCCAGCAGTGGTTGGAGTTTCCAGCCCAGTTCCTCCGCTTCACTCTCCGGATCGGAGTCCGCCACGATGCCGCACCCGGCGTGGGCCCTGAGCCGGTCGCCTTGCCGCAACACAGAACGGATCAGGATGTTGCTATCAAAACTCTGGTCCCAATCCAGCCGGAGCAGGGAGCCGCAGTAGGGGCCTCGGCTTGTTGGTTCCAGCTCCTGCAAGCGTTGACAAGCCCTCAGCTTCGGGGCCCCGGTGATCGATCCCCCTGGCCAGCAGGCTTCGAGCAGATCAACCCAGCTGAAGCCATCACGAAGTTGTCCCTGCACCACGGATGTGAGGTGATGAACGGCCGCATAGGTTTCCAGGCCGAGCAGTTGGGGCACCTCGATCGATCCAGGGTCACAGACGCGGCCCAGGTCATTTCGGAGCAGATCCACAATCATGACGTTCTCGGCACGATCCTTCGAACTGCAGATCAGTTCTGCGGCCAAGGCTGCGTCATTCAAGGGGTCCTGATCACGTGGGCGGGTTCCCTTGATCGGCCGGGTTTCAACCCGACCGTTTCCACTCACGCGCAGGAAACGCTCCGGTGAAGCGGAGAAGACCGCCTCTGCCTCCGCGCCATCGCTGCCGATCAGCAATCCGCCGAAGGGAGCCGGGCAGTGACGACGCAGGCGTTGGAACAACCCAAGCGCAGAACATTGTTCTGGCCAGGCGGTGCTGCAGCTTGCTGTGAGGTTGGCTTGGAAGAGATCCCCCGAGGCAATCAGATCCCGGATGGACCGGACGCCGTCGGCGAAGGCGGAGCGGTTGGTGTGCCAGTGCCATCGCTCCTGTGGAATGCGCACCGTTGGGGCGTCGGAGTTGGGGATGTCCCCGATGCCTTCAAGCCAGGCCTGCATCCGCTGCAGCCGTTGGCGATCCTCGCCTTCAATCCACAGCCTTCGCTCGATCAGATCAAACCGCAGGATTGGGTCATGCCTAGCGATCCACAGGCTGGCCATTCCATCGGGTGTCCAAGGATTCCCCGGTTCAGTCCAGGCGGCGGCTTCGTACCCCAGCCATCCACACCAATGGCCTGGCCCGAGCTCACGCAGCGTGGAAAAGGGGTTGATGGCATGGGCATTGCCTGGGCCACCGCGACAGCAGTGCTGTTCGATCGGATCAGCGGCCAGAGTCGCCCACCGGCCCAATGCGCTGCCATCACCATCCAGCCAGATCAGCCCGGCTTCGCCCCATCGTTCCGCCAAGTGGTGGGCCAGGATTTCAGGAGGTCGCCAGGGAACAGAGACCCTCTCCCGAGAGTTCAGCTGCACAGGTCTGGCCGTCCTGCATCGCGCAGCGCCGCATCGCGGATACGGCAGCTGTCGCAGACGCCACATGGTTGTTCACCGCCGCTGTAGCAGCTCCAGGTGTCTGCAATCGGGACGCCCAATCGGAGCGCTTCCTCCACGATGCGGGTTTTGCTCCAAGTGACCAGCGGAGCCCAGAGTTGGGTGCCGTGGCCTTCGCGGCCCGCTTTGCTGGACAAACCGGCCAGGGCTTGAAAGGCGTTGAGATAGTCGGGCCGGCAATCCGGATAACCGGAGTAATCCACTGCGTTGACCCCCAAGACGAGGCGTTCTGCCCCGCGGGCCTCGGCGAGGCTGAGGCCGATGGCAATAAAAACAGTGTTGCGGCCGGGAACGTAGGTCGAAGGGATGGATCCGGTCTTGACCCCATCGGACGGAATGCTCTGACGGGGATCCGTCAAAGATGACCCCCCCCAGGCGGAAAGATTGACTTCGATGCAGTGGTGGTCTTCGAGTCCAAGGCGGTGTGCGACGCGTTCGGCCGCCCGCAGTTCGCGACGGTGGCGTTGTCCGTAATCGAAGGACAACCCGATGACGCGATCGCCATCCTGAAGAGCCAGAGCCGCTGCGGTTGCAGAGTCAAGGCCACCTGAGAGCAGGGCGATGGAGAGGGAGTCGCTCATGGAGTCATCGACTGCTTCGTTCATGCCTGAAGCAGGGCGTTCTGAATCGGCGAAATGACCCATTCATTGGATCTGATCTGAGCTTAGAGATGGTTGCCTAACGCCTGATGGCTTTGGCCTGGCTTTTTGCTCGCATCAGGGAACCCTTTTTCTTTATGACGTTTGATATTTTTTCCAGCGAAAGAAAAAGTTTTGAGCGGTTTTACCCAGTTCTGTGAAGCACTTTTCATGAACTTTGGTTAATCCGCCGTGCCAGGCTTTCCAGAGCTTTACCAGTCTTCATGTTGTCGCTTCAGATTTCCTTTAGATTTCTGATTGAGCTGATCACTGGGACGGCGGTGCTGCTGATGGCTAAAAATTTCAAGGAGGCCTCCCTCCTGGCGGGAACATTTCTACTGGGGCTTTCGGCCGTAGAA
>CAZJLQ010000085.1:0-6482 GCA_964546675.1 uncultured Synechococcus sp. | reverse complement strand
GGTTCACTACCATCGCCAATCCTGGCCAGGTGGTAGGCGCATAGAGCCATCCCAGCCCCACAAGGCGATACGCCTCCCGAAACACAGCCACATCACGCAGCACCTCGCCATGGGAGTCGATCGCATGGATCCTTCCCATTGCCTGGCGGTAGTCGATGCCGGCGTGCTCCGCAGCGTTGTAATCAGCAGCATCAATATCAACGAAGGCAATCTGCTGGCGCCGATTCCTCGACTGCAGGAAGCGCACCTCACGCAGGCAGAGCGGACAGCCCCCGTCGTAAAGCAGGGTGAGCTGCGGTGAAGGGTGCGACGTCATCCAACGCAGATGGGAAACGAGCCACAGCCTGATGGAAGCAAGGGGCAATCGTGGCTGCCGCCGATCAGAGATCGAAAGGGCTGGTTGACGGCTTTGCACGAAAGACGGCTTGGATCTTGCTATCGGTGTGACGTCAAGCCCCCCTGACGCATGGCCCTGGCACAACGTCTGCACCAACTGGAGGTGTCCACCCCAGGTGCTGGCTTTTCACGGCTAAATGAAGTGTTGAATGCCTGGATTGCCGGCACAGGAATCGAACAGGGAGTTCTCCACCTCACCTGCCTCCACACGAGCGCCAGCCTCACCATCAACGAGAACGCCGACCCGCGCGTCCTCCAGGATTTGCAGGCCTGGATGGATGCCGTGGTTCCCCAAGATGGACGTGGACCCACCAACGGACAAGGACAACGCCTCGCCTATCTGCACGACGACGAAGGCAACGACGACATGCCGGCCCATATCCGCACCGCACTCACCTCACAGACGTTGTCGCTAAGTGTCGATCGCGGACGATTGTTGCTGGGGGTCTGGCAAGGGATCTATCTCTGGGAGCACCGCGCCATTCAGCACAACCGACGCATTGCCTGTCACCTGATCGGTGAACTGCAAACAGCAAAAGAAGCTGAATCGACCGAGCACACCAACACGGCACAACATCTGCAGCGCCGTAATGGCAACAAGCTCAATGCAATGGTTCAATCTCGCCACAATCCGGAGGCCTGGGCAACAGACGGCGGCGTCGACACGGATGTTGACCTCCTGGTGGACCGACTGCATGACCTTGCCGAACACCCACTGGACCAGCAATGATCCCTCTTGAATGTTCATCGCTTCGGCGACGAACGTGCCATGAATCAGTGGATCGATCTCCCAACACAACTCCGCACGATGCCGAGCTGTTAAGCAGATTTAGAGACACCACAATCAGACTGGATTTACACCTCGCGAATCGAGCAAATCCGCTGGCTTCTGAATAAAAATAGATGTTGGGAATGGCATGACGATATTTTCACTCTCAACATAAAGAAGAAGATCGTGATTAATGCGATCAACAGCCTTCAAGAACAATCCATAGGTCAAGTGGAATGCCCTAAAGTCAAAGATGTAGTCATAACTGTAGTCCGAGATCTTGAGCAGTTCACAACTACCAAACTTGATCTGATCATCACGCAACACGAGCTCCCGGAGTTCAGCCGGTATTCGAGCCCGAACCTCAGAGGACGTTTGATAAGACACCCGCAACACAATGCGAGACATAAGAACCTGAGCGAGAATCTGCTTAAAGCGAACAAACAAAGATTTGCGCATCTCTAAATAGTCTGACCATGAAACAAAATCACCGTAACCAAAACCAATGATTGTTAATTCACTACCATGAGTTTGCTCAATATCCACACGTGTTTCAGCAAGCTCGGTTAGGCCTTTCATATATCGGTCAACGAAGAAGATCAACTGATTCACCTGGGCCGACGTCAAAGAATGTGAGATCGGCATCCGAATTTCAACGCACTGCTGCTGATGACTTGCGGTGTTGCGCGTGCGGTCTGAGAAATTAACAATAATGGAATCATCTGCAATGGAATTTGGAATAGCAACAGTACTTCCTAATGTTTGAATTTCAATTGACCGAAGACCAATTTTGGTGACATAACCCAGATGCTCCCCAATTCGGCAAAATTCGCCAACGCGGAGCGGCCGATCCGTTTGAATCGAAAGACCTGCAAAAAGATTGCTCAAAAGCTTGGATGCCCCCAGAGCGATCGCAAGACCCGGCACAGAGGAGAGAGCCAGCACCAAACCGCCGGGCAATCCCAACTGAATCAGCATCCGGTAGATCAGAAACAGTGCAACAATTCCCGAAAGCGCCCGACAGATCGGCTGCACGCGACTTCCCCAACGCTGCAGTTTTTGCGGAGAATCAATACCTCTGATCCGCAACAACGTTTCGGCACCAGATTTACCTACCGACTCAAAAAAGTAAAAGGCAAAAACACATGCAGACATACACCATGAAACATAAAAGAAATAGGTAGTGACAACCAATGGAATGCCCGTGAAGTTCAAATAATCATCAACAAAAATTGACGACAGAGTCGTCAATGGAAGAACTGGGGCCACAAGAAGAACACGCTTCCAGGCGATTTCATCCTCTTTCCAGACGCCTTCCAATTGTTCAGAGGCAGACAATTCAGAACGATTTTTTTCGTAATCAAAATGACTCGAGAATAATTTAGAAACAAGTACAAACAAAATGAAAAGATAAACAATAAAAATAAGCGCTGTGAACACCAGCTGAAACAACGTTTGCCCCGCAAAAAGCTCAACCTCAATCAGCTCATGCAGCCAGGATGGCATTGTTAGATACCACTTCGGCGGGACAAGATGCCCCGGCGTGCGGATGAAATTGCGATAAAAATCTGGGGTTGCAAAAGGAACTCCCTTCAGCCCTTCCGCCTCACCCTCGATCTCCTGATACATCTGCGCAGCACTAGCAACAGTTGAAGGACTGAAATACCAGTCGTTTCCCTCTTGTTCGGCATTGCTTGAGAGAACAATTCCAGTTCCTGGCAAGCGCCAGGTCAGAACATCCTTCTTGCCAATATCAACGTTCATTTTTTTAATCGCTTGCAACCCCGGAATCTCTATAGGCCTTCGACTAAAGGAAAAAACATAATCAAGAACAAGTTTCAGCTGAATCGCCGCCTCGTCAACAAGATCTCCGCGTACACTTTCAGGAAAATCAGACCCATTCAAACTCTTGATTGCCAAGCGAAAGAGAACATCCACATCGTGAATACGCTCTTGCATTTCCGGGCTCCATCCCAAACCTGGATCTTGAACAGCGTCGCGCCGTATTGCGTCAACTTCAGCTCCCACCTTTGCCATGACGGCATAAAAATTAAGCAGTGTTTCGTGAGGAGATAAATCCTCAACATTGCCAATCAGCGAGTCGTCCCAGAACAGAGATACCTGTTCCAGATCGTTGTAAAAAGGTTGCTGGTCAATCTTGACTAATGGTCTGAGAACTGGCGGCGGCTCTTCGACGCTGTCGAGACCAGAAACGATCTCACTCGCCTGAAGTGCATTTGTTACCGCAATTGTGAACACCAGGCTCACCAGGACGGTTGCGCAAAAGCAAAGAACACGTCGGAATGCGGCGACCACCGTGGGAAAGCAACAAGACATCCCATGCTCTCAGATTTATAAAGAAGACAAGTTTTCAATTTCAGACTCATCTTTCTCATGGCGACACCACTTTCGGCAAGTCAACGGGCAAGCTTGAGCGAAACGCTCGCAAGCTGGACGCTGGAATCAGATCAGCTGAAGCGCACCTTTCTGTTCAAAGATTTTGTTGAAGCGTTCGGGTTCATGAGCCGTGTCGCGCTTCTTGCCGAATCCCGGAATCACCATCCGAATTGGTCCAATGTCTACAACCGGGTCACGATCGAGCTCACCACCCACGACCTTGGCGGACTGAGCGATCTGGACATCGAGCTTGCTGCTGCCATCGACCAGTTGCTGCCAGCATGAGAACAACTGAACGGTTTCCATGGCCGCCGCTCCAATCGCTCCGGGCGTCCCCGTAACGATTCTCACAGGTTTCCTCGGTGCGGGTAAAACGACCCTTCTCAATCACATCCTGACCAACCAGAGCGGCGTCAAGACTGCCGTTCTGGTGAATGAGTTCGGTGAAATCGGCATCGACAACGATTTGATTGTGAGCACCGGGGAAGAGATGGTGGAGCTGAGCAATGGATGCATCTGCTGCAGCATCAACGACGAGTTGATGGAAACCGTTGAACGCGTGCTTGAGCGCCCCGATCCGCTCGACTACATCGTCGTGGAAACAACCGGACTGGCCGATCCCCTACCAGTGGCCATGACGTTTCTGGGAAGCGAACTCAGAGCGCAGACCCGCCTCGACTCGATCATCACGCTGATTGATGCTGAGAATTTTGATGCCGCTGTGATGGAGACCCAGGTCGGTCGGGCGCAGGTCATCTACGGCGACATCCTGCTTCTGAACAAATGTGATCTGGTCTCAGCCGAGCGACTTGAAGCCGTGGAAGCCGAGCTCCGTGCCGTCAAAGCAGACGCACGCATCCTGCGCGCGATCAAAGGAGACGTGCCCTTGCCTTTGCTGCTGAGTGTCGGGCTATTCGAGTCCGACAAGGTGACTCCAGCAGAGGACGCCCACAGTCATGACCACAAGCATGAGCACGATCACGCGCATGGGCACGACCACGCTCATGACCACAGCCACGCTCATGGACACGATCACGCTCATGAGCACGATCACGCGCATGGGCACGCGCATGACCACAGCCATGACCATGGGCACGATCACGCTCATGACCACGTCCATTCCGACCACCTTGAGGTGGATGGGTTCACCTCCCTGTCCTTTAAAAGCGATGGCCCTTTCGGGCTGCGCAAATTCCAAAATTTTCTGGACAATCAGCTGCCAGCCGAGGTGTTTCGGGCGAAAGGCATCCTCTGGTTCAACGAAAGCGAGCGGCGCCACGTGTTCCACCTCGCTGGGAAGCGCTTCTCAATCGATGACGACGACTGGACCGGGCAGCGCAAGAATCAGCTGGTGCTGATCGGACGGGACATCGACCACGACAGCCTGCGGACTCAACTCGAGGCCTGCGTTGCGAAAGATGCTTGATAAGGTTTCGCCTGATCAGGCGAAACTGCAACAACCTGCCTATGTTGTTGCGGTGGAGGACCAATGAATGGCTGAATCCGTTGCGTTGATGGCCCTGCTGCTGGCGAGTCTTCTCGTTTGGCTCCTCGTCGACTCCGACGATGACAACAGCGGTGGTGGCTTGCGGCAACCTGTGCTCATCCCCATCCCCGTTCGCGATCAACGTCGCTGAGCCGCCTTCAGTTTTTGCATAGCAACAAAAAACCCCTGGTGAGCCAGGGGTTTTTTGTTGGCTTCATCTGTTGCAGAGTTCCTCGCTTGACGGTCCTCGCTTGGCGGTCTGATTCCACTCTGAACAATTCGGACCAGCATCAAGCCAAGATCACCGATGTGATCCAGACAAATTAATTCGATGGGGGAGAAGCTTCACCGAAGCATCATCCTTTAAAGCAACTCGGCATCGAGCATGGGTCTGATAGTTCTGCTCTAGTGGACATCGCGCACGCAACATCAAGTCGCCGACGCGGATTCTGTACTCCCAAAAATCACCCATAAATTCGCGACCCAAAACACTGGCCTGAGACTCCGAATCCGGAACAAGACCAATGGCTTGTGGATCCACGAGAACACAGGATTCATCAGGCCAATCACGCTGGAGCTGCTCCAGTTTCTCTCGATTTCGAAAACTGCCGATCGCACATGAAAGCTCTCCCTGACTGGGTGCCTGCACAGGGATCACATTGCTTTGGAGAACAAAAGAGCCCACAAATGCTGTGGCCGGATCACGGACGATGTCCTGAGGAGATGCACACTGATGGAGCGCACCATCGCGCATCACGGCAACACGATCACAGATGGCCAACGCTTCACCTGGATCATGGGTGACGATCACACCGCTTGCGCCACAGGCCTGTAAAACACCCGACAATTCGCTGCGAAGTCGCAGACGAACTTCAACATCAAGGCTGGAAAATGGCTCATCCAACAGCACAACTTTGGGAGACGGGGCCAAGGCCCTGGCCAGGGCCAACCGCTGCCGCTGACCACCTGAAAGTTGATGCGGAAAGCGTTGTTCGAGCCCTTGAATCCCGAGCAGCTCGAACAGCCACGTCACCCGGCTTGTCTCAGCACCACGCTTCAGGCCGAAACACGCGTTCTGCCAGGCCGACAGGTGCGGAAAGAGCGCATAGTCCTGAAAGACCATTCCGACACCGCGGCGCTCTGGCGGCACAAAACGCTCGTCTCCAGCCACGGGAGTTCCACGCATCAGGATGCGTCCCCGCACAGGTTGCTCAAAACCTGCAATGCATCGAAGCAGAGTCGTCTTCCCACACCCGGAGGGTCCAAGCAGTCCGAGAAGTTCTCCTTCAGCGATCTCGATGTCAATGCCACGCAAAGACCACTCTTCCCCTGAGCTGGGATATCGGTGCCAGATCGATTGAAGCGAAACAGGATTCTGTACCACGCGCGCGTTTCTTGAATCAATACGGTGAATCATGAAAAAGGACTCGCCAG
>CAZJLQ010000084.1:0-6509 GCA_964546675.1 uncultured Synechococcus sp. | reverse complement strand
GAATATGAGTTAAATCTAAAGCGAACTCGTATCAGGTGTTGCGCTGGAATGCTCCAAATGATGTTGCAATCAATACATGCAAATTTAATAAAGTTTTTAGATTCAAGTTTGTGAATCTTTGGCCATGTCCCGTCTGAGGTGCAGCCATCGTTTCGACATCCGCGGCACAGCTTGAATGCTGTCTTCAAGCATGTCTTGGTTTTCTCCGATACAGGTGATCCATTCCTGAAATTCCTGGGCTATCGCGTAACTGTCCTCATAGCGCTCATCGCTGTCTAGGACTGCAATCCGGGTGGAAGCCCAACCTGTTGCAACAGTCACTCGTCGTTCCATCGCAGCGTCCATAGCTTCTCCTCCGTTGCGCATCAGGTTGGTGGTTCGAGGTGCCAATTACGGCCTCAATTCGCAGAAGTTCGCATTTTTCTACCAAAAAAGATGTTGTCAGCGCTGCAAAAAAGAGGGAAGTTCCGGCGCTTTCAGCTCAATGACGTCGCTGGCTCCATCGTTGATCGCTTCTAGGGGGAGGCTGAGACCACGCCAGCTTGAGGCTGTTGCGGAGACGTCCTCTGCTTCTTCGGAGCTTGATCGAATCACATAGGGTTCCGCGGTGGTCCAGCTCTGGGCGTATTGCATCAGCAGAGGGTCAGCCGGTGCAAAAACGTAGGAGGGACGTCGAGGTATCGGTTCGGTTTGGGCCAGGCTTGGTGTCATCCGCACTGCGCGGGTGATCCCCTGCAGAAATCGACTCCGTGTCACAACCGTGGTCATGTAAGCCACAACCCGAAGTCGCGGAGCGTCGAAGCCTTCGGAGCACATGTCGATGCTGACCAGCCACTGCGCCTCTCCCGATTGGAAGTTGTGCAGCCGTTGTGTTGCATCCCTGTCCTGGGAATGCACAAGGTCAACGCTGTTGCCGTCCTCCTGAAGCATCCGCGTAATCGATTCGGCATGGTTGATGTCCCTGGCGATAACCAGACCCGCGGCCCCAGAGTGCTTGGCACGAATGTCGTTCAGCTTTTGTTGCGCCTTCAGCAGGACCTGCTGGCCGATGCTGCTGCTATCGGCCAGTCGGATGGCACGCCTGAGATTGCGTGCACGCCAACTTTCTCTCTGTTCCGATGACAGGGGCGAGACATCCCTGTCCGGGAGTCCCTCCCTGCTGTGTTCGACCCAGCCGTCCTGAAAATGAAATTCCAGTGGACGCACATCACCTGCTTCGATTAACTCCCTCGGCTCGACGCAGAGATCGGGAATGATCTGTTCAATCGGGACGCCATCCTGAAGACGGCGTATCCGACGTGCTGAGCAGAACGCCAGGTTGTCGGCGCGGAATGGAGTGCCGGTCAGTCCAAGACGCAGGCGAACGCTGGTGCTGGCCTGCTGAAACGTCTGCCCCCATGCAGGGGACTCCGGTTCATCCGGGGCAACGCCGAGGTGGTGTGCTTCATCTGCAATCGCCATGCAGCGATTGAGATCCCATTGATCCAAAGCGTGAATGAAGCGCTGCAGCTGGCGACCCGCTCCTTGGTAGGTGACCAAGAGGCCTTCAGCATCGGCGATGTCGGTCGGGTCATTCGGCCACTCCCGCAGCTTGATCTTCAGCAGTTCGGCGGCCTTTTTCCATTGTTCCTGGATCGATGTGCGGTGGCAGAACACCACCAAACGGTTCAGTGCTCCTTGGCCTTTCAGGCTCCTGTAAGCGAGAAGAGCTCCAAGGGTCTTTCCAGCTCCAGGTCCTGCGAAGACCAACACATCTCGGCTGCTTGAGCCGGATGTCGCCAGGCGTCGACGCAGCATCTGAATCAAGTGTCGCTGCCACTCACGCGGTCTGATGTCCGCCAGTCGGTGTGTTTCAGGCAGGTCGAAGGAAGGAGCCTCGATGATGCAGCGACCGAAGATGAGTCTTTTTAACCATTCATTTGCGCTCAGTCATCTCTACCGTCCGGCCATCAGCCCAATTCGGGATTAAACCCGCCTTCCGTCATGGACAAAGGCCGATCCCATAACGATGTTCTATTGACGTGGAAACGTCGTCTCGATCGATGTTGGACCACTGAATGCGACATCGATCCGCTCATCCTTCGTAGGCGTCTGTTGAGTCGCCAGGGCCGTCTGCGTCAGGCCAGGGGCATTGAGCAGGAAATGCAACCGATCATCTGAAATCCTGGCTCTGGTCGCGAAGCCTCTTCTACTGACGTTCGCGATCGAATCTCAACTCCGAACTTCACTCAACCTGATCACGAAAACAGGCGGGGGCCAAGGCTCCCACCTGTCTTGAGCTTTCCCAAAGGGGGGCGATCAGAGCGCTTCAGCGTGATTGACCACCAGCCGTTCGACCTCCATCAAGGCATCCTCAGAAGCCTTTTTGGCAGCTTCGGCATCTCCTTTGGCAGTAACGAGAAGGCTTTGAGCAAGCCTGTCCAGAATCTCCTTGCGTTTGTCTTCCAACATCGCAACGATTTCCTTCTCCACAAGGTTTCGCACCGCTTGTGTCCGCAGGTCGTCCGCGGCTGCTTCATCGAATGTGCCTTGCACCAGCTCCTGGATGAAGAGTCGGTGCACTTCGCTGCTGCGAAGGAAGCTCTCCGTGGCATTGATGATGCCGTCCACAAGGGTGCGGTCTGGTTCGGATTCCAGCTCGTTGAGCTTGAACTCCCAATCAAGATGTCGCCGTTGCCATCCCGCTGCATGCAGGCTTGGCATCACGCTTTGGGAGAACGTGTCGACCGACATCTCATAAATCCGTTCCGCGAGGCGTTCACACCAATCCCTGCCATGGCTGTGAAGAGAAGCCTGCATCGTGGAGCGCTCCACGGCATGCCCTCCGTGGTGGCTGTGGCACACGCCATCAGGACACTCAATTGCAGTAAGACCCATGGGGATCGAAACGGGTTGTATCTGACGTAGCCAGATGGCTCCTTTCTGCCAGTCGTTCTTCAGAAAACTTCCTGATCCGTTGCAGGCGACCCCGTAATCTCGCTTCGTCGGAGGTTGTTGCACCTTGCCAAGACTTCTCATACCGGTGGAGGCGTTGCCGGGGGAAACCCGCGTCGCAGCGACACCGGACACCGTGAAGAAATTTCTGTCCCTCGGTTGCTCGGTGGTTGTCGAGCGAGGTGCGGGCTGCTCGTCCGGTTATCTCGATCAGGCCTATACCGACGTCGGTGCTGAGCTTGCCAGCCCCCGCGATCCGGGCGCCTGGGGCCAGGCTGATCTCGTGCTCTGTGTGCAGACACCGGCACCAGAAATGCTCTCCAGCATGAAACGGCAGGCCGTGGTGGCCGGGCTTCTCTCCCCCTACAGCAACGGGAGCTTGGCCAGCAGCCTGCAAGCCGGTGGATTGTCCGCCATGGCTCTCGAGCTTTTGCCAAGGATCAGTCGGGCTCAGTCGGCTGATGCGCTGTCATCACAGGCCAACATCGCCGGATACAAGGCGGTGCTGCTCGCGTCATCCGCTTTGGACCGCTATTTCCCCATGCTGATGACAGCGGCTGGCACCGTTCAACCCGCCAGAGTGGTGATCCTCGGGGCTGGCGTTGCGGGGCTGCAGGCTGTGGCAACGGCGCGTCGCCTCGGAGCCGTGGTGTATGTCAGCGATATCCGTCCGGCGGTGAAGGAACAGGTTGAATCCCTCGGGGCGCGTTTCATCGACCCACCTGAGATGGACGACAAACCTGCCGAATCTGGCGGATACGCCAAGCAGGCGTCTGATGCCTTCCTCGCCGCGCAGCGTCAGCAGCTTTCGGATCAGCTGGCCGAGGCCGATGTGGCCATTTGCACCGCTCAGGTGCCGGGCCGCCGGGCGCCTCGTCTAATCAGTGAGGACATGCTCGATCGCATGCGACCAGGGGCTGTGGTGGTTGATTTGGCCGTGGCCCAGGGGGGCAACTGTGCAGGCACCGTTGTGGGTCAGACCGTTGATCGCAAGGGCGTGAAATTGATTGCGGGCAATGATCTTCCTTGCACGGTTCCGAACCATGCCAGCTTCCTGTATGCCCGCAACTTGATTGCCCTGCTGGAACCTGTCCTCAAGGAGGGTGCTATCAATCTGGATACCGAGGATGAACTGATCGCCGGCTGTCTGATCAGTCAGGACGGCAGCATTCGCCGAAGTGACGTTCTCACTCCAGGAGTGAAGTGATGGATTCCACGTTTGTTGAATTTCTCTGGGTTCTGCTGCTGGGCAGCCTGCTCGGGCTGGAGCTGATCGGGAAGGTCCCTCCAACGCTCCATACACCCCTGATGAGTGGTGCCAATGCCGTGTCTGGGATCACGGTTCTGGCAGCGCTCACCGCCATCATCAAAGCGGGCGACAACGTCGTTTTGCTGGTGTTGGGCTCGGTTTCGCTCGGATTCGCTCTGTTCAACGTGATCGGTGGCTTTCTTGTCACCGATCGGATGCTGGCCATGTTCAGCCGCAAGCCTGCCCGTAAGGAGAACCGCTGATGACCGCTTCCCTGATTCTTAAGTATGCGATCGAACTGATCGCTGTTCTGCTGCTTGCCCTGGGCATTAAGGGCCTGTCGAAGGTCCGTTCCGCTCGTGGGGCGAATCAGTTGGCGGCGGTGGCGATGGGCCTGGCTGTGGTTGGTTTGTTGATCAACTACCTCGGCACCACGGGCATTGCCGCTGGTGCCTGGCTGTGGATCCTTCTGGGGACAGCGGTTGGTGGCGTGTTGGGTGCAATCACGGCCCAACGGGTGCCGATGACGTCGATGCCGGAAACCGTGGCGCTCTTCAACGGTTGCGGCGGCATGTCATCTCTTCTTGTTGCCTTGGCTGCAGCCCTTTACCCCGCCGCCCTGGAGGCATCCGGTGCCGTGGCGTTGGTGTCAATTGTTGTCTCGGTGTTTGTGGGTTCGATCACATTTACCGGGTCGATTGTGGCGATGGCCAAGTTGCAGGGCTGGCTCTCCACGCCCGATTGGATGCAGAGCAAGTTGCGCCACGCTGTGAACATCGCCCTGGCCGTGGCGGCCCTGGTTGGTGCGATCGAAATGTTGCGCACGTCTGGCGGCGCCACGGGGCTCTGGTTGCTGGTGGTGGCCTCCGGCTTGTTGGGCATCGGGGTCACGCTGCCGATCGGCGGTGCCGATATGCCCGTGGTGATCTCATTGCTGAACAGCTACTCAGGTGTGGCTGCAGCTGCAGCAGGTTTCGTGGTTGGCAGCCAGCTGCTGATTGTGGCCGGAGCCATGGTTGGTGCAGCAGGGCTGATCCTGACCCAGGTGATGTGCGACGGCATGAACCGTTCGCTGGTCTCCGTACTGTTCGGTGGTGCCCTCGGAGCCTCTGCGTCCGGCGGCGGTGGCGGCGGTGAATACACCAACATCACAAGCTGCAGCCCCGAGGAGTGTGCCCTCACCCTGGAAGCAGCAGAACGGGTTGTCATTGTCCCTGGCTATGGCCTCGCCGTTGCACAGGCCCAGCACACGCTGCGGGAAGTGACACGGGTTCTGGAAACAGCTGGAATCGATGTGGCCTATGCCATCCACCCTGTGGCAGGCCGAATGCCTGGCCACATGAATGTGCTTTTGGCCGAGGCGGATGTGCCCTACGAGCAGCTCAAAGAGATGGATCAGATCAACCCGGAGTTCCCAGCAACCGATGTGGTTCTGGTGCTGGGCGCGAATGATGTGGTGAATCCGCAAGCCAAGAACGACACAACCTCCCCGCTTTACGGCATGCCTGTTCTGGATGTGCAGGAGGCCCGCACGGTCTTTGTGGTGAAGCGTGGGATGAGCGCCGGTTATTCAGGCATCAAAAACGACCTGTTCGAGCTGGCCAATACGTCCATGGTGTTCGGTGACGCGAAAAAGGTGCTTGGTGACCTGCTCACAGAACTGAAGGATCTTGGCCTTGGGAAAAAGTGAGTCAACGCGGTAACAGCGTTTCCGGTAACCCCCAGCTGCTGAAGCAGCTGGGGGTTTCATCGTTTGAACAGCGCCTGCCATGGCTGGGTGGTGACCTGCAGACGTTGCGCGACACCCTTCGGCCGGTGCAGTTGCCGCCAGAGACTGGAGAGCCGGTTCTGATCGATGTACCAGCGCTAACCAGTGGAGCCGCTGAGGCTGGGCAGCTGCTGGCCCTGCTCGATCATCCCCAAGCCCCGCCGCGGGGCTTGGTTTTGCTGCTGCATGGTCTGGGTGGCTCCAGCTCGCGTGAGGGCCTGCGGCGGATGGGTCTGGCACTTCAAAACGTTGGTTTTTCCGTCCTTCGTCTCAACCTGCGCGGTGCTGATCCCGGTCGACATCTGGCAGGAGGTACCTACGCCGCCTCCTGTAACAGCGATCTGCTGCCGGTGATCGCCAAGGCCCGTGCATTGGCCTCTGGGAAACCGCTGCTTGGGGCGGGGATTTCTCTGGGGGGCACGATGTTGCTCAATGCCTGCCTGCAAGAGCAAGGTGCCCTTGATGGATTGTTCTGCGCCAGCAGCCCCCTGGATCTGGCTGCTTGCAGTGGCTCGATCGAACGACCGCGCAATCGGATATATCAGCGTTGGCTGCTGC
>CAZJLQ010000083.1:0-6518 GCA_964546675.1 uncultured Synechococcus sp. | reverse complement strand
GGAACTGATCTGGCTCGGTGAGACCCCTCCATCGGATCTTCAGCTGCGGGAATCGGACCAGATCTCCGAACCGGACGGCTTGGTCGAATGCCTTGATCCACGTGGGGCATTTGAACCGCGCCAGTGGGCATTCGAGCAACTGAGCCTCCAGCTTCCTGTCGTCAACCGCTGCGGAGAGGATTGTCCCGGGCCCTCCATTCCCAGTCATCCAGCGGATGATTCGGATGCAGACCATTCGGATCTGGATCCGCGTTGGCAGGCACTTCGGGAGCTTCAAAGGGAATGAAATGAACAGTGCGGCCTGGAGCGATCAACTCGATCTGCTGATCCGATCACGGGCGCCGTTGATCTGGATCCGCAGCACCGAGGAAGGTCGTGTTGAATCCCTGGTGGGTGCAGCAACCCAACGGTTGCAGCGCCGTCTGGCCTGCTGGGATTTCATCGAAGGATTGAGTGGCGTTCTGAATGAGAACGGTCTCGGCAGTCGTCAGCCGATGGCTGTTCTGCAGTGGTTGCAGCAACTGCAAAACAGCAGTCCGACCGTGCTTCTCGTGAAGGATTTCCATCGCTTCTGCGAAGACCCCGGCATCGCCAGGATGCTGAGGAACCTCAGCATTAGCCTGCGGAGCACCAGTCACAATCTGGTGCTCTGCAGTGGACCGTGGACACCGCCCAACGAGTTGGACGAGGCCATGACGTTGCTCGACCTGCCGTTGCCTGCTCCCCAGGATTTGCGCCAGCTGATCAGCAGCATCGCCAGCAGCAGTGGTGCTCCACTCGACACCCCCGTGCTCGATGAACTCACACAGGCCTGCAGTGGGCTCAGCGAAATGAGAGTCCGCCAGGTCGCTGCCCGTGCTCTGGCCCGTCGCGGCCGCCTTGGCGCGGACGACCTCAGCGAAGTCCTGGAAGAAAAACGGCAGGCCATCGCCCGCAGTGAAGTTCTGGAATTCTGCGCGTCCGAGATCGGAACAGAGGCGATCGGCGGCCTGGATGAGCTGAAATCCTGGCTGGAACAGCGCCACCGCGCCTTCTCCACAGAGGCACGACGCTTCGGCCTACCGCTTCCTCGTGGTGTTCTTCTGGTGGGTCCCCAGGGCACTGGGAAGTCCCTCACGGCCAAGGCGATCGCTCGCAACTGGTCGATGCCGCTGCTTCGACTGGATGTGGGGCGGCTGTTTGCCGGCCTGGTGGGCGCCAGCGAAGCGCGGACGAGGGAAACAATTCAGCGTGCTGAAGCGATGGCTCCTTGCGTTCTCTGGATTGATGAAATCGATAAGGGTTTCGGAGGTGATGGACGCAGCGATGGAGGGACCAGTCAAAGGGTCCTTGCAAGCGTGCTCACCTGGATGGCGGAGAAAACCTCCCCCGTCTTTGTTGTTGCGACGGCCAATGGTGTCGAGCGGCTCCCCCCCGAACT
Source organism: uncultured Synechococcus sp. (assembly GCA_964546675.1). Lineage (GTDB taxonomy): Bacteria > Cyanobacteriota > Cyanobacteriia > PCC-6307 > Cyanobiaceae > Parasynechococcus. The sequence goes on along the minus strand of CAZJLQ010000083.1, from coordinate 5,098 downwards.
GCTGCGCAAGGGACGATTCGATGAAATTTTCCTGCTCGATCTCCCCAGCAGGGACGAGCGGAACAGCATCCTGTCGCTGCATCTGGCCCGACGGCGGCCTGGCCTGATCCTTCCTCTCGACACGGTGGTCAGCCGTACGGAAGGCTTTTCCGGTGCCGAACTAGAGCAGACGGTGATCGAAGCGATGCACTTGGCATTCGCAGACAGCCGTGAGCTGAGTGAAACCGACCTGATCCTGGCCGCTTCCCAGCTGATCCCCCTTTCAAGGACTGCGCGGGAACAACTGGATGCCCTCAAGCAGTGGGCTTCAGCGGGACGCGCCAGACCTGCATCCATTGCGACACGTAACGAAGCCTGACGCGGCGTAACGAAGCAGCTGTCAACGAAAGACCCAACCGATCCCTCTCCCTACGGTCACTTCAACTGAGCCGAGAGCCTTGGAGCGCCGAAACGATTTCACCACCCAGCTCTGCGTGGCCTGCCTGGGCGCTGGAGTCATCACGAGCGTTGCTGTCGCCCAGGGACAGAATCCATTAACAGCCCTGGGGATCACTGTGTTCTCGGCCGTTGCCGCCGTCATGGTGGGGCAAATCCTCTGATCGGCTTGCCATAGGCTGCCGGCGCTGTTGCCGCCGGAACCGTGCTCGACCAGCGCCTTGTGCGTGACAATCCAGATTCGATCGCCAGGGAGCTTGGCCGTCGTGGCAAGGCCGTTGATCTCACACGACTTCAGCTGATTGCTCAGCAGCAGCGGAACATCGAAGAAACCCGAAGCTCCTTGCAAGCTGAAGGCAACCGCATCGGCAAGGAGGTTGGCCAGCGCATCAAGGCCGGCGCTGATCCGAAGGGCGACGACGTGGCCGAGCTTCGAAAGCAGGGAAACAGCATCAAACAGAAAGTTGCTGTTCTCGAAGAGGAAGAGAAGCTTCTGAGCACCCAGCTGAAGGAGCAGCTCCTTACCTTTCCAAATCTGCCCTCACCAAATTGTCCAGAGGGCAAAGACGAAACAGACAACATTGAATTGCGGCGCTGGGGAGCACCTCGCCAGGAGAAGGGCCTTGAAGAGCACTGGCAGATTGCCGAGCGGCTGAAGTTGTTCGATACAGAGCGTTCCGTACGAATTGCCCAGAGCCGCTTCGTCACATTGATGGGCCAGGGGGCTCGCCTCGAACGGGGTCTGATCAATTTCATGCTCGACCTTCACACGAGCAAGGGCTACTGCGAGGTTCTGCCCCCCGTACTGGTCAACACCGCCAGCCTTACAGGGTCGGGTCAGCTTCCCAAATTTGCCGATGAAAGCTTTCGCTGCGCGGAAGACGACCTCTGGCTTACGCCGACGGCCGAAGTGCCGGTCACATCACTGCACCGGGACGAAATCATTCCGAGTGACCAGTTGCCACTGCGCTACGCCGCCTACAGCCCCTGCTTTCGTCGCGAAGCAGGCAGTTACGGCCGTGACACCCGTGGCCTGATTCGTTTGCACCAGTTCAACAAGGTTGAGCTGTATTGGTTTGTGCATCCAGATCAGTCGGCTGAGGCGCATCAACAGATCACAGCAGATGCTGAAGCTGTCCTGCAGGAATTGGAACTTCCTTATCGCGTGATCGAACTGTGCACCGGTGATCTTGGCTTTTCAGCGCAACGCACCTATGACCTTGAGGTCTGGTTGCCCGGCGCCGGGGCCTATCGCGAAATCTCGAGTTGCAGCGTCTGCGGCGATTTCCAGGCCCGCCGGTCCTCCATACGCACCAAAGAGGGGAAAGCAACCAAGCTTGTTCACACCCTTAATGGCAGCGGACTTGCCGTTGGCCGGACCATGGCAGCCATCCTGGAAACCGGTCAACAAACCGATGGCTCGATTCGTCTGCCGAAAGCCCTGGTTCCGTACGTCGGCCTCGAACAGTTGGAGCCAAAATGATCGGACAATCCGGTTGACACCTGAATGAATGTGTTCGCGGCCCTGGCAGTGTTGGCCCTCTTGATCGTTGTTCACGAAGCTGGCCACTTCTTTGCCGCGACTTTGCAAGGAATCCGCGTCAGCGGGTTTTCCATCGGCTTCGGTCCAGCCCTGATCAAGCACGAGCACAAAGGTGTGACCTACGCGATCAGGGCGCTGCCCCTGGGAGGCTTCGTGATGTTTCCCGACGATGAGGAGGACAGCTCGATTCCCGCCGATGACCCGGATTTGATGCGCAACCGGCCGATCCATCAGCGAGCCATTGTGATTGCCGCAGGGGTGATCGCCAATCTGCTGTTGGCCCTTGTCGTCCTTTTCGGTCAGGCAGCGTTGGTCGGTCTTCCTGCTGAAGCCGACCCAGGCGTGCTGGTGATTGATGTGCAGAAAGGCGCTGCGGCCGATCAGGCTGGCCTGCTACCTGGAGATCGCATTCTCTCCATTGAGGGGCAGCCCCTTGTTGCCGGCCAGGCCGGTGTTCAGTCAATGGTTGCTCAAGTGAAGGCGGCTCCAGGCCAAAGCCTCTCGGTCGAGCGTGAGCGGGATAGTGAGCTGCAGACCATTCGGCTGCAGCCAGCTGACCTAGAGGGTGTCGGCCGAATCGGAGCGCAGCTCCAAGCGAACATCACCGGCCAAACAAGAAGCGCTGCCGGCCCCCTCGAACTGCTCGGCCACACGGCAACTGAATTCCGACAGATGCTTGTTCAAACGACGTCGGGCTATGGAGCACTGCTCACGAATTTCCAGGCCAATGCCAGCCAGGTGAGCGGTCCGGTGAAAATCGTTGAGATGGGTGCTCAGCTCAGTGAACAAGGGGGCTCTGGACTCGTGCTGTTCGCTGCGTTGATCTCCATCAACCTGGCAGTGCTGAATTCATTCCCATTCCCTCTGCTCGATGGTGGCCAGATGATGATGCTTGCGTTTGAGGCGGTTCTTGGACGGCCGGTCCCTGAGCGCCTGCAGCTGGTTTATGCCCAGTCTGGGTTCCTGCTGATCGTTGGACTGTCGCTTGTTTTGATCGTGAGAGACACCACCCAACTTTCTCTCGTCCAGCAACTGCTTGGACGGCCCTGACTTAGGGCGCTCTGTATAGTTGAAGATTGATTGCTCCACCGTTTTCTAGCTGCATGGCCAAGAAGTCGATGATCGCCCGGGATGTGAAGCGCAAGAAGATGGTGGAGCGCTACGCAGCCAAGCGGACAGCCCTCATGGAGGCCTTCAACGCAGCGAACGATCCGATGGAGCGTTTGGATATTCACAGAAAAATCCAGGCGCTTCCCCGCAACAGCGCTCCAAGCCGCGTGCGCAACCGTTGCTGGGCCACAGGCAAACCCCGTGGGGTGTATCGCGATTTCGGCCTGTGCCGGAACCAGCTTCGTGAGCGTGCTCACAAAGGTGAGCTTCCTGGTGTCGTCAAGTCCAGCTGGTGAATTATTGGGACCATCATTTCAATGTGAACGGACTCCAATCCCGTTCAAGAATGAGGTCCTTTTGATCATTCCTTCAGCAAAGGGGAGGCTTCGGCCTCCCCTTTGCTGTGTGTCGCCACCGTGAAATGCCAAAATGTGGATTGACAAAAGGACATAAGCCGTCGTGCAAGGACAGACACAGTCGATCTCATTTGATGGGCGCGAGATTCGATTGACCACTGGACGATTTGCCCCACAGGCGGGCGGATCAGTGCTTGTTGAATGCGGAGACACCGCCGTTCTGGTCACAGCAACCCGCTCAGGCGGACGGGAAGGCATCGATTTTCTTCCTCTCATTTGTGACTACGAGGAGCGCCTCTATGCCGCAGGTCGCATTCCGGGCAGTTTCCAAAGACGCGAAAGCCGGCCTCCGGAACGCGCCACGCTGACTGCAAGGCTGATCGACAGACCGATGCGGCCGCTGTTTCCCAGCTGGATGCGCGATGACCTTCAGGTCGTGGCGACCTGTCTCTCCCTTGATGAACGGGTTCCGGCAGATGTGCTGGCAGTGACGGGTGCCTCGATTGCAACCCTCTTGGCAAAAATCCCCTTCAACGGTCCGATGGCAGCCGTCAGGGTCGGCCTGCTGGGCGACGACTTTGTGCTGAACCCAAGCTATCGGGAGATTGAGCGCGGCGATCTGGACCTTGTCGTCGCCGGCACCCCAGACGGGGTGGTGATGGTGGAAGCAGGGGCAAACCAGTTGCCCGAGGGGGATGTCATTGAAGCCATCGATTTCGGCTATGAGGCCATCTGCGAACTGATCAAGGCTCAGCAGTCGCTGTTGAAGGATCTCGGTATTGAACAAGTCAAATCCGAACCTCCGGAGGAGGATCAGACCATTCCGGCTTTCCTGAACAAGCAGTGCAACAAAGCGATTAGCGCCGTTCTCAAAAAATTCGACCAGAGCAAGGAGCAACGCGACGAGGCTCTCGAAGAGGTCAAGAGCGCTGCTTCCGATGCGGTCGCAGCCCTCAAAGAGGATGACGCCGTCCGCAAGGCTGTTGCCGCAAGCCCGAAGCAACTGAGCACCAGTTTCAAGGCGCTCACCAAGAGCTTGATGCGCCAGCAGATTCTCAAGGACGGCAAACGGGTGGATGGGCGAAGCCTCGACCAGGTGCGACCAATCAGTGCCATGGCAGGGGTGCTGCCCAGGCGGGTCCACGGATCTGGACTGTTTCAACGGGGCCTCACCCAGGTCCTGTCAACAGCAACATTGGGAACACCCAGTGATGCACAGGAGATGGACGACCTCCATCCCAACACCGAGAAAACGTATCTCCATCACTACAACTTTCCTCCCTATTCCGTCGGCGAAACCCGTCCGATGCGCTCCCCAGGCCGTCGCGAGATCGGCCACGGCGCCCTGGCTGAACGAGCGATCGTCCCCGTCTTGCCGGCCAAGGACACCTTCCCTTATGTGATCCGCGTGGTCAGCGAAGTGCTGAGTTCCAATGGCTCAACATCCATGGGTTCGGTCTGCGGCAGCACGCTTTCCCTGATGGATGCCGGCGTTCCTCTCAAGGCACCGGTCAGTGGTGCTGCGATGGGATTGATCAAGGAAGGAGATGAGGTCCGAATCCTGACGGATATCCAAGGCATCGAGGATTTCTTAGGTGATATGGACTTCAAGGTTGCCGGGACAGACAAGGGAATTACCGCCCTTCAGATGGAT
>CAZJLQ010000082.1:0-6534 GCA_964546675.1 uncultured Synechococcus sp. | reverse complement strand
AGAGCATCAGATTCCGGTTCTGAGGGTCGGGGGTTCGAGTCCCTCCATGCTCGTGATTCAGTTCGAGGTTTTGGGTGACTTGAGTTGAAGCCCCATCGCTCGGATTCCGCCTGGGTCGATCACGAAACCATTGGCTTCCAGTGCTGCAACGGCAATGCTGGGTGCTGAAACCGACAAGCTGCAGCCCGGCAGGTCTCGCCTGAGAATGTGCAGGGCACGATGGACGAGGACTTTGAACAGTTGCTGTTGATCCGGTCCCGGACGGGCTGCCAGATTCCAGAGGTTGGCATTCAGTGCAAGATCACTGGTGGCGCGGACGAATCCCACCAGTTCTCCGCTGGATTCCTCGATGATGCTGAGTTGCCAGAGACTGGCCTCGAGCGCACGTTGCCAATGCTGCTCTGGATGGGTGCTCTCGTTGCAGGATGCGAGCAGATGATTGAGGGCAGCACCAGTGGGCACTGCTGTTGTTTCAAGCAAGTAACCACTCGGTAGACGCGGCGTGACGGGTTGTTGGAAAAAGGGAAGCAAAGCGGTTTCAACCCGTGTTCCGCATCCCAGCCGCGATGCCGTTCAGGGTCAGCAAAGCTCCCCGGAGCAGTTCGCTACGGCTGTAGGTGCGACGGTCCTCTTCCATCCCAGGCGTTTCGCTCATCGGGGGCTGGCGGTTCTGATCACGGAGCCGCAGCAGCAGAGCAACCTGCAGGAAGCCAAGCGGAACGATTGTTCTGTTGCGTAAATCAACCGAGAGTTGAAGAGCGCGGTCGGCGCCGAGGAGTCGTGATTGGCCGGTGATCGCAAGCACCAGGGAACGGGTTAATTCGTATTCGTCTGCGATTGCGCCAAAAATGCGTTCGAACGCATCTCGGTTCTGAGGTGAACCGAGGCTGATTGTGTAATGGTGGGCGAGCTCCAGATCCACCTTGGAGAGGGTCATCTCCACTTTGGAGATCAACATGCGGAAGAACGGCCAGCGCTGGTGCAATCGCTTGAGCAGGTCAAGTTGTTCCGGATCAGCATTCACCTCTGAAGCCAGCGCGGTCCCCACACCGAACCAGCTGGGGAGCAGAAAACGGCTTTGAGTCCAACCAAAAACCCAGGGAATGGCTCGAAGGCTGGAGAGATCCTTCGCTCCGGTTTTGCGTCTTGCAGGCCTGCTGGAAATCTGCAACTTGCTGATTTCTTCAATCGGTGTGACCTGCTGGAAAAATGCAACCAAGTCCGGGTTGTCGTGAACCAGGGCCCGGTAGTGCTCGCGCGAGCGGCTCGCCAGTCGGGTCATCAGCTGGTTCCAGCTCGGTGTCGCATCCAGTTGGTTGGTCACCAAGCTGTTCTGAACGACAGCGGTGGTCATGGTCTCCAGGTTGTAGAGCGCCAGCTCAGGCAAGCTGTATTTGGACGCCAGCACCTCACCCTGTTCCGTGATCTTGATTCGGCCAGACAACGTGCCGCTCGGCTGGGCCAGGATCGCCTGGTAGGCAGGCCCGCCACCGCGGCTGACGGATCCACCGCGTCCATGGAACAGGCGCAGAGCGATTTTGTGTCGGCTTGCCAGCTCCTGGAGAGCCATCTGAGCCTGATGAATTTCCCAGTTGCTGGATAGAAACCCCGAATCCTTGTTGCTGTCTGAATAACCAAGCATCAACTCCTGCAGCGGCTGGCGCTGGCTGCCCACCACAGGGAGCAGCTTCCGGTACATCTCCGATTGGAACAGCTCCTCCATCACCTCAGGGGCACGCTGGAGATCTTCGACGGTTTCGAATAGCGGCACCACGAGGAGAGATGCATGCTCGGCAGTGGGGTCGACAAGGCCGGCATCCTTCGCCAGCAAAAGAACCTCCAGCAGATCCGACACGGTGTGACTCATCGAAATCACATAGGAGTTGCAGATGCGCTGTCCGAACTCCTGCTGCAGGCGTTGCAGCATCCGGAACACAGCCAAGGTCTGGGCCGTCGCGTCTGACCAGACCACTCCTGCAGGGATCAGTGGACGCTTTGTCTGCAACTCACGCTGGAGCCATTGCACCCGTTCGGATTCATCCATGTCTCCGTAAGGACGTGGCAGTTCGAGGTAGCGACTCAGCTCATCAATGGCATCGCTGTGCCGGGTGCTCTCTTGTCGGATGTCAAGACTCGCCAGTGAGAACCCGAAGATGTGCACCTGGTTCAGAAGGGTGTCCAGCTGCTCGCAGCTCAGCTCGGTGCTGACCAGGCTGTTGCGGATTAGTTCGAGATCGCTGCGGAATTCATCAATGGCGGTGTAGTGCAACACCTCACCAACCGGAACACGCTCTTGGTTCTGGGGAACAGCGTCCTGGGGTGTTTGCCAGCCGGCTTCGGAGAGCTGGTTGTTGCGTTGCAGCGTCCGCTCGAGACGTTCCAGCACATAGCTCAGTTTTAGGCGGTAGGGCTCCAACCGATAGCGAGCCGCCCGTTCCTCATAAATGTCCGGGAAGCGAAGTCGATCCATCTCAAGCGACTCCAGCAATGCTGGAGCAACCTGGCTCCACTGCATCGAGATGCTCAGCTGGTTGCGAAGCGCCTGAACCGAACTGATGTATCGCTCCAGCATGAGCTGCCGTTGAAAACACGCGGTCTGCCAGGTGATTTCGGGTGTCACAGAGGGATTGCCATCCCGATCGGAGCCAACCCAGGATCCGAACGTGCAGAACGCTGCCTGTGGAAAGCGCACATCGGGATAGTTGCGCTTCAGAGCCGAGGTCAGCCGGCGCCGCATCTGGGGCATGGCGTCGAACAGCACTTGCTGGAAGTAGTGCAGTGTTGAGTCCACCTCGTCGAGCACCGTCGGCTTGAACTGATGGAGTTCATCGGTGCGCCACCACAAACGGATCTCCTCCTGGAGCTGCAGGCGCAAATCGTCCTGCTCTGGTGCGGTCAGGGTGCGGTCCGACTGGAGCCTCTGGAGGAGATGGGCCACCCGCCTCTGCTTGTGGCGCACGGTGTGCCGCACGATTTCGGTTGGGTGGGCGGTGAAGACCAGACGAATATCGAGTTCCTGCAGGAGGGTTTCCACCTGGGCCGGGGGAACATTCAGTCGCCTCAACCGTTCAAAGAGTTCGCCGAAGGTGGCGGGGTCCGTTTGGCTCGCTAAGGGTGGAGCGAAGGGGTCGAATGGGCCGTTCTGGGGTGTCTCCTGCTCGAGATTCGGGACCAGGCTCGCGAGGTAGCCGTCCTCTTCAATTCTCTGTTCAAGGATGTTGATGAGTTGGAAATAAAGGGAGAAGGCACGCGCCGCTGCGATGGCTTCTGCGAGATCCATCGCGCGGATCAGCTCGATGATCGCTTCGCTGACGGTATTTCTGTCGCTGCCTCGGCTGTCCAGTGAAACCGGATCGGTGAGTTGCTTCAGACGGAGCAGACGTTCGCTCTGTTCCGGCGGGCATTCACTGCGGAGTACGTTTTGCCACAGCTCTTCGACCAGCTCCAGCCGCTGATGGAGAAGCCGACCTGTGCCTGAGTCAGCACCACCTGCCATGGGCTGTTCGCCTTCGCGAACGTTGACGGTGGACTGGGGCATCGAGGCTCCGCTGGACTGATGTCTGGCCATGATCATCCCAAAGCGGCGCTCTTGTTCAAAGCAGCCACCTCTTCGTTCTCCATCGCCAGGGTTCCCGCACCGAGTAACGCGCTGATTGTTTGTCCCTTGGCATGACTCTCGATCCAACGCATGGCCTGATTTCCGTGTTCAAGAAGTCCTTCCAGGGGCGACAGTCGTTCTGCTATCCCCTGCGATTCAGCCAAGGCTTCAACCGACTGGATCAGTTCACGGATCCAGTCTCTGCAGGGGATTGATGCGCCGTCGGACCAGTGCTCCAACGTCGCATTGAGGCTCTCGGACGCTGCTTTCTGGTCATTCGCATCGGCCAGTCGTTGCAGTTCACCCACTGAAAGCTTGCTGGCGCGCAGGGGGTCGAATTGCTCCGGGTGCAACATCAGCAGTTGAACGCGCAGTTCGAGCAATGCAGTGATCGCGATCAGCTCAGCAGGATCGGTCACCAGATCACAGATGCGGAGTTCCAGACGGTTCAGGTTGTAAGGACGGTCCGGTCCATTGGGACGAACGGAGGTCCAGAGGTGTCGCTCGTTGTGCATCGCACCGCTGGTGAGTTGCTCCTCAACCCAGTTGATGTAGTGCTGATGATCGAGGAACAGGGGCACCTCCTGGGGTGTCAAGGGAAACTGATGCCATCTCTGTGAATGGCGGCCTGTGGTCTTGCCTGCCAGGAATGGTGAACTGGCGCTCAGTGCCAGCAGCAGGGCGGCTTCACAACGCACCAGCCTCACGGCTGCGAACAGAAGCTCGAGATCCTCCAGCCCAAGATTGATGTGCACGCTTGCGGTCACCACGCTGGTTCCGTAGGTGTCCTCGATCAATTGGTGATAGGAGTTGTTGGGGTTCGAACGTTCGAAGGACTCGGGATTCCCCAAACTCAGCGTGCTGCCCGGCAGAAGCGTCAGGTCGCGGGCTGACAGCCAGGTGCGCAGCTCACGTCGGGGCGTGAGAAGTGCATCTTCCAGTTCGTCGTAGGCGGCGATCGGAGCCGTGATGTATTCGAGATTGCGTCGATCAGGTTCCGTCACGAAACCGGGAAGATCCCGGCTGACTTCGCTGGAAACACCAACGTTTTCTCCAGAGGATCGACCGGTGAAAAGTTCAACCTCGAAGCCCTTGAGCAGCGGAGGGGTGCTCATTGCTTTGATGGATTCAGGCAGGCGAGGGCGGTCAGCATGCCCCGGGCTTTGTTGAGGGTCTCTTCAAACTCTGCTGCGGGCTTTGAGTCGGCGACGATACCCGCACCAGCCTGCACCTTCACCGTCGATCCACCGGCGCTATCGGGTTGAACCACCATGGTTCGGATCGTGATGGCAGTGTTCAGAGCGCCGGCGAGATCCACCGAGCCATACACACCCGAGTAGGGCCCCCTGGCATCGGGCTCCAGATCATGGATCAGTTGCATCGCCCTGATCTTGGGTGCACCACTCACAGTTCCAGCGGGAAAGGAGGCCATCAGCAGGTCCCAGACGTCGTGATCTGGGGTCAGCCGACCTTCGACCTCGCTGACAATGTGCATCACGTGGGAATACCTCTCGATCACCATCAGGTCCTTGACCTGAACACTTCCTGGCTGACAGACCCTGCCGAGGTCATTCCGTCCAAGATCAACGAGCATCACGTGCTCGGCCCGTTCCTTCGGATCCGCCAAAAGGTCGGCTTCCAGCTCTCTGTCCTCCACCGATGTGCGTCCTCGCGGGCGTGTTCCCGCGATCGGTCTGAGACTGGCCCGGATGCCATCCGGAGCGGGTTCTGCATGGACCATCACCTCAGGACTCGAACCGATCAGCTGCCAGTCACCGAAATCGAAGAAGGCCATGTAAGGCGATGGGTTCACCATTCGCAGACTTCGGTAGAGCTCAAGCGGTTGCTGAGGCACCTGGGTCTGAAGCCGCTGGCTGATGACCAGCTGAAACACATCACCGGCTGCGATGTGATTTCGAGCTGTTTCAACGGATTGCTCAAATTCCGTTCGGCTGCGGTTGCTGTTGACCGCCTTCAATTCACACGGTGTTGGGCTCCAGGGCAGAGGAGCGATGGGGGGAAGGGGTTCGTTCATGCGGGACCGCAATTCAGCGATCCGACCGCAGGCTGTGTCCCAGGCACTCTGTTCAGTGTCGCCACGCGCAAGGTCTGCGTAGGCCACCGCTGTGATCACTCGCTTGACCTGATCGAAGATCAAGACGGCATCCATGAGCATCCAGATGCCGTCCGGCGGGTCTGTTTGAGCGCGCGCATGGACCGGAACCGTGGGCTCAATCCAGCGGATTAATTCATAACTCCACATGCCGTAGAGCTGACCGAGTGGGGGGAGGCCCGGAAGTTGAGAACAGCGATAGGAGCTGAGGTAACCCTTGAGGGCGTCAAATGGATTGCCCTCTGTGCTGTCCCGACGGCCATCCCTCCAAACCCGTTCAACAACCTCTGCTCGTGCAGTTGCCGTCCAGAGAGGGTCACATGCGATCACACTCCATCGGCCGAGTGTTTCACCACCCTCGATGGATTCCAGGAGCACGCCTGGGGGATGTGACGCACCAACCTTGATCCATGTGGTCAATGGGGTTTCCAGATCCGCTGGCCAGCTTTCAGCCAGCGGTATCAGGTTGGCTCCGTTTGCAGCTGCCTTGCTGAAGGCAGCCCGATCAAGTTTGAACATGTCGGCATCCTGCCAGCCTCACCAAACGCTCGTTTGGAACGGAAGTGATTTAGCAGGATGGACGCGATTTCAGGAGTCGAACGTGTTGCGACCGCTGAACTTGATGTTGGCTGGGTTGGTGTTCTGACCGATCCGGCGGGGATTGTGGCCAACCATCTCGCGGCCTTCATTCACCTTCTCGGGGAAGACGCCGTCAGCTGGATGGAGGTATTCAGTGTCGCCACCGGGGAAGATCCGATAAATCTTGTAGTCCTCGATCCGGGGCTTGAACTTGGTGCGCAACTGGGTGCCAAGGGCGAGGCAC
>CAZJLQ010000081.1:0-6746 GCA_964546675.1 uncultured Synechococcus sp. | reverse complement strand
AGGCGGAAAACCTGCGAAAGATGTTTCTGGCAATGGCCAGCGACATACGGGTGGTGCTGGTGAAGCTGGCCGATCGGCTCCACAACATGCGCACCCTCGGGGCGTTGAAGTCTGAGAAACAGCAACGCATCGCCCGGGAAACTCGCGAGATCTACGCCCCCCTGGCGAACAGGCTCGGGATCGGTCGGTTCAAGTGGGAGCTCGAGGATCTGGCGTTCAAGCTGCTGGAACCGGATGCGTTCCGGGAAATCCAGCATGAGGTGGCCAGCAAGCGCAGTGAGCGGGAGGACCGTTTAGCGGTCACGGTTGCCCTCCTCAACGACCGGCTTGCGCTCGCTGGCCTGGACGGTTGCGAAGTGAGTGGCCGGCCGAAGCACCTCTATGGCATCTGGAGCAAGATGCAACGCCAGCAGAAGGCGTTCCACGAGATCTACGACGTGGCGGCGCTGAGGATCATCACCCCCAGCGTGGAAGCTTGTTATCGGGCTCTTGCGGTGGTGCACGACACCTTCCGGCCGATTCCAGGGCGATTCAAGGATTACATCGGTCTGCCCAAGCCGAACGGCTACCAGTCGCTCCATACGGCTGTGATCGGTCGCCATCGTCCGATCGAGGTTCAGATCCGAACGCTGGAGATGCACCGCGTGGCTGAATTCGGCATTGCGGCGCATTGGAAATACAAAGAGGGTGGTTCGCCGGCGAGCAGTAGCAGTGAGGCCGAGCGCTTCAACTGGTTGCGTCAGCTGGTGGATTGGCAGCAGGAAGGCGGCAACGACGATCACAACGACTACCTCGCCTCGATCAAAGAGGATCTCTTCGACGAGGAAGTGTTTGTCTTCACGCCGAAGGGTGATGTGCTCGGGCTGCGTAAAGGTTCAACAGCCGTTGATTTTGCTTATCGCATTCACTCTGAGGTTGGCAATCATTGCCATGGTGCACGCATCAATGATCGCCTTTGTTCACTGGCTACGTCGTTGCAGAACGGTGATTTTGTTCAGATTCTCACCAGCAAGACAGCCCATCCCAGCTTGGATTGGCTGAATTTTGTTGCAACGCCAACCGCAAGGAATCGCATCCGGCAGTGGTACAAACGCAGCCATCGCGATGAAACGATCGAGCGGGGAAAAATCCTTCTCGAACGGGAATTGGGTCGTGATGGTTTCGATGCGCTGCTCAATGGAGCGGCCATGCATCGGGTGGCGCAGCGTTGCAATGTGCCCTCCTCAGAGGATCTGCTGGCCTCTCTCGGTTTTGGTGCTGTCACCTTGCATCAGGTGCTCAATCGCCTGCGGGAGGAGATTCGTCTCCAGGCGGCTCAGACGGTTGCGCCGCCGAGCAATGAGGAGGTGGCGCGGGCGCTTGTGCCCCGCAAGAGCAAGGAATCTGCAGCGGAGAGAAGTGGAAACGAGGGTGCGATTTTGGGTGTTGAGGGCCTCGATTACCGGTTGGGCCGTTGTTGCAGTCCACTGCCTGGCGAGCTGATCGTGGGCACGGTGGCGCTCGGTAACCACGGCATCACGATTCATCGTCAGGACTGCGAGAACGTCTCATCGATTCCGAATGAGCGACGGCTGCCGGTGCGGTGGCGGACGCCCTCCGGCGGTTCCATGCAGCAGTACCCCGTTCAGATGCGGATTGAGGTGATCGATCGCGTCGGCATCCTCAAAGACATCCTGATGCGCCTTTCCGATGGAGCGATCAATGTGAGTGATGCTCGGGTTCGCACGGCGCAGGGACGGCCTGCGCGGATTGATCTGCGGGTGGAGCTCTCCGATGCGGATCAACTGAGCCGCACGATGAACCAGATCCGTTCCATGGCGGATGTGATTGACATCGCACGAACGGGGGTGGGCTGAGCTCCGGTTAGGGGCTCAGGTTGATGGTTTGCTTGGCGCCGACTGCAGACGTATTCCGAAGCAGCTCCCTTCCCCAACGCTGGAGTCAACGTTCACGGATCCGCCCATCGCTTCAACGAACATCTTGACGATGGACAGTCCAAGGCCGGAGCTGGTCTGACCACGACGCAAGGTCACGCCCTGGGCTCGCGTGAAGCGGTTGAAAATCAGCTCCTGCTGATCGGCGGCAATGCCCTGGCCGTGATCTTTGATCAGCACATCAACCCAGTCGGGCTTGGCATCCAGAACAACATCGATCGGGCTGTCTGGCTCGGAATATTTCACGGCGTTCCCGATCAGGTTTTCCAGGCACTGAATCAGGCGGTCGTGGTCACCGATCGCCTGAATGTTCTGGTTGGGGTCGAGGTTGTCCGAGATCGGATTGCTATGGGCTGAACGTGCCATCTTTAACGTCTGTTGAATCGCTGACGACACACTGAAGGTCTCATTCAGCATGGTTAGTTGATTGTTGTCTGCGCGGCTCAGATCAAGGAGGTCACTGAGCATTCTGTTCAGTCGTAGGGCTTCCTGATTGGCAATCGATAGGGACGTGATGGTTCTGTCGGAGAGGTCGTCATCACGATTCAAAACCGATTGAATGAACCCCGAAACAACGGTGATGGGTGTTCGAAACTCATGGGAGATGGTTGATGCAAATTGTTTCTGATTGGTGGCTGATTCCTGAAGGCGATTCACCATCTGATTGAACTCATCGAGAATGGGAAGGATCTCGATCGGTGCATTCTGTGTAGTAACGTTCGCTGTTTCTAGTTTATTCAATTCAATTTGGGCAAGGCTTGAGCTGATGTTGCGGATTGGGTTGAAGAGTTTGCGTGCAACAACGATCAACACAACTGTGGTGATGCAAATGAGGAACAATTCAGAAAGCAATTTGATGATGCTCTGGGTTTGCATCAGGGGTTGACTGAGCAGTGGCCTCAGGAGAACAAAGTGCCCTGTGGCTGAGCCGCCAGGGAGTTTGACGGCCTTCAGAGCAATGGCTTTGTTGAAACTTAGGTTCAGGATGGTGAATCCATCTTCAGCGGCGATCGCTTGTTCGGCAAAGTTTTGAAGCTCGTTTGGTTCAAATGAGATCAAGCCGCTGCGGGTTGCCGCCAGGCCTGGTTGTCCATAGATCAAGCCAATTTTTCCGTCGTAAAGCCGTAGGGGCTCGATTAATTCTTGATAATCAGCTTGGCTGCAGCAATTCATCGCCTGCTCAGCAGGTAACTGATCAAGTTTGTCGTTGATCTGGCTGATGGGTGCGATCACATCGGCACTGGATCGCACATTGAACAGGTTGTGCTTGAAGATCTTTCGGAGCTGAATCGTGATTGCAAGGCTGATGACAGACTGAGCAACGATGACTGACACACTGATCCATAGAAAACGTCGCGCCAGCGACCAATGCTTTTCTTTTTGGGCGGTGCTGGTTGGTGGGTCTACGCTCGTCATATTGTGATTCAGCTGTGTTGTTTTGGGGCGGTGAAAAAGTCCATATCGACTTCAAAACGAAGCTTTAATCGCTTTTTTATTTTATTCGAAGTGGCATTTTTGGACGCGGAATTTAAGGTTTCAGCCGATGTTTGTGGTCGCTGCTGAGTTGCTCATTGCGTTCCTGATCTCTGTGGGAGGCAGCAGAAGGTCGCTTTGGTTAGAGCTCGCTGTTTAGTGCTCGGCTGGTCACCCTGTGACGGCTAGAGGCTTGATGCAGGCGCCGTTGGAACACGAAGAAGGCAAAAGTTCCGACGCAGAGACTCATCACGGCGGCGACAACGCTCGAGCCCAGCAGGATGCGTTGGCTGAATGCCCAGCCTTGGTTCCAAAGATTGCTGCGATCAATCCCTGCGAGATCGCTGGCCGAGCCGCCCATGCCCAGCAGACGACAGCCAACTTCGTAGTTGAACCAATACAGCGGCAGATAGGTGAGGGGATTGCTCACAAGGGTGCCGGCGGCGGCGAGCAGATGGTTTCCGCGCACCAACGTGGCGACGCCCACGCTGAGAAAGATTTGCAACCCGAAGAAGGGGTAACAGCCGCAGAACACGCCAGCGGCCAGCCCTCGAGCCCGCTGGCCTGGGGTGCCTTCCTGAGTCCACAGCCAGGTGATTCCCCGCCGGATTTGAAGGCGACTGTGGCGCAGCAGCCGGCGCATGAAGCTCGTAAATCGGCAGGATCCTAGGTATGGAAGGGAGCAGGATTCGGCTCAAGGGTTGGCCAGCACAGACACCATTGCGGCGGTCGCCACGGCGGTGGCGGCCGGCCAGGGCGGCATCGCGGTGATCCGTTTGTCCGGTCCTGCGGCTGAAGCGACAGGTCGCTCTGTTGTGCGCTGCCCTGGTGATCAGACCTGGGCCAGTCATCGAATTCTCTACGGCCACGTGATTGATCACACCGGTGAGAAACGGATTGATGAAGTGCTGCTGCTGCTGATGCGAGCACCCCGCAGCTTCACCGGGGAAGACGTGGTGGAGATCCATTGCCACGGCGGTGTAATTGCGGTTCAACAGGTGTTGGAGCGGGTGCTGGAGGAGCCGGGGGTTCGCCGTGCCTTGCCGGGTGAGTTCAGCCAGAGGGCGGTGCTGAATGGACGCTTGGATCTCACCCGCGCCGAGGCGATCAGTGAGCTGGTGGCAGCCCGGAGTCGTCGGGCCGCCGATCTGGCCTTGGCCGGCCTTGATGGTGGTATCCAGGCGCGCATCTCTGCCTTGCGGGAGCGGTTGCTGGATCAGCTCACCGAGCTGGAGGCGCGGGTGGATTTTGAGGAGGATCTTCCGCCTTTGGACGGCACAGCGGTATTGGACGAACTTCAGGCCGTGCGTCAGGAGTTGCTTGCGCTGGTGGCGGATGGTGAGCGTGGTGAAGCGTTGCGGAGCGGCCTTCGCGTGGCCCTGGTGGGTCGCCCCAATGTGGGCAAGAGTTCCTTGCTGAATCGGCTCAGTCGCCGTGAGCGGGCGATCGTCACCGATCTGCCGGGCACCACCCGCGATCTGCTGGAGAGCGAGATCGTGCTCGAGGGGGTGCCGATCACCTTGCTTGATACCGCCGGTATTCGCAGCACCAAAGATGCGGTGGAACAGCTGGGGATCGCCCGCAGTGAGGAAGCCCTGGCGTCGGCGGATGTGGTGCTGCTGGTGGTGGATGGCCATGCGGGTTGGACCGACGACGATGCAGCGTTGATGGACCGCATCCCCGCTGGGGTGCCGCGCCTGGTGGTGGCGAACAAGTCCGATCTTCCGGCAGGGCTGTTTGCAACACCGGCGGATGTGCGGCTCTCTGCGCTGGATGGCAGCGGGGAGGAGGCGTTGGTGCAGGCGTTGCTCCAGCGTTGTGGTGCGGCTGATGCTGATGGTGTGTTGCTGGCTCTCAATCAGCGGCAGCGGGATCTGGCGGGGCTGGCAGCCGAGGCCCTGGTTCGCAGCCAGGAGGTGGCGGCTCAGCACTTGCCATGGGATTTCTGGACGATTGACCTGCGTGAAGCGATTCGTGCCTTGGGGGAGATCACCGGTGAGGAGCTCACCGAAGCGGTGCTCGATCGGGTGTTTTCTCGCTTCTGCATTGGGAAGTGAGATCAATCAACCGAGTGTTCACGCCATGGCGTTGATGGATGTGGTGGCCAGCAGTGTGCATGCTTGCTGAAGATCAATTTCTGACCTGGCTTTTTTGCCAGGGCATCCACCAGGCAAACCAATGAATCATCCACCTACCGAATTGCTGGTGAATGCAATTGAGCTATCGGTAACCCCTGTCTTTCTGCTGGTTGGTATTAACAGTTTCATGGCCATCCTTGCTGGACGGCTCACGAGGATCATCGATCGCTATCGCACCATCTCAACCAAAATCAACCGGTGCGGCAATGAGAACAGTGATCGGATTCGTTTTGAGCTCAAAACGATGAAAGCCAGAATGCAGATTTCACTCCGTTCGATTCAGCTGTTGACCTTGGGCATGGTTGGTACGGCACTGGTGGTGATTTTAATTTTTATCGGGACTATCGCGATGATTGATTTAACGCCAATCACCATGCTGCTCTTTTTGGGGGTGATGTTGTTGATTGCGTCGGCTGCCTTTTTGTTCCTCAGGGAAATCCAATTGGCCACCAAGCAGGCCGATCGTTTCACTGATCTATGGGCCTCGGGTCATGATTTATAGGCTGTGATGTGGATGTTGTTGATTGCTCGGAGCCTGAGCCAGTGATTGGCTCACCGGAGCATGAAAGGCTGAACCCAGCAGCTCTTGCGCCTGTGCTGTCGATGACACCCGCTTTGCGCTCCCGCCTGGCGGAATGGTTGGCGGAGGATCTCGGGCGTGGTGATCTTTCCTCTGCTGCCCTGAAGGGACGCCGTGGCCACGCTTGTTGGATTGCGAAGCAGGCTGGGGTGTTCTGCGGTGGAGCCTTGGTTTCTGAGCTGTTTGGGTTGCTCGATCCGCAGCTCACGGTGCAAGGCCTGGTGGAGGACGGCGCCACCATTGCCATCGGGCAGCGGTTGCTCGAGCTCAAGGGATCGGCAGCAGCGCTGGTGGCGGGTGAACGCACCGCCTTAAACCTGGCCATGCGCCTCTCCGGGATCGCCACGGCCACAGCGGCTCTGGTGGCCGAATTGGAGGGCAGTGACGTGCAGTTGGCCGACACCCGCAAGACCACGCCGGGCTTGCGGGTGCTGGAGAAATACGCCGTGCGCTGCGGTGGGGGCGTCAACCACCGCATGGGGCTGGATGACGCGGCGATGCTGAAGGAAAACCACATCGCCTGGGCCGGCGGCATCACAGCGGCGATCGCTGCCGTGCGTCAGCAGGCCCCCTGGCCGGCACGGCTGATTGTGGAAGCGGAAACCGATGCCCAGGCCACAG
>CAZJLQ010000080.1:0-6750 GCA_964546675.1 uncultured Synechococcus sp. | reverse complement strand
ATGGAGTTAAGGAAGGTGAATTGGCTTGGTTCAATATTGATGTCATCAACGGCAAAACGAATACTGATAGGAATGATGATCTTGCAGATATACCTTTGATCGTTGCATATAAAATCGACGACACTTCAACGGCAACATCTCCATCAGAGAACACCGATTACGTTGATTTTTATGCGCCTCGGTCAAGACAGGATGTTGTAACTAAAATCGAAGATCCCAAGAATCGTGTTCCTGTTTCGTTTAATGCTTCGGATGATTCTCCTCCTCGATTATATATCCCAACCATTGCGGACGATATCGTTGAAAATGTTGAGGATATCTCAATTCGTTTACTCCCTAATCCGCAAGTAAGTGATCGAGGATTTAAATTCCATTTTTACTCACTTGCACCGTCTTTAGATCAGGATGGATCAGTAACACTTCAGCTGAAAGATAACAAAAATTATAAGCCTGGCATTGTTTTTACTCCTGCAAACCGTACAGGCAATTCAGTTGTACGTTCTTCGAGAGAAAGTTCTGGCGGCCAAAAAGCATATTTTGATTTTCATCTTCGCAGTAAGCCACAAAGTGATGTAACGGTTCATTTTAGTGTTAAAGAACAAGATCAATATATTGGCAACGTACGCCTTACTCATAACGATCTTACTGTTGATGGGTTAACAATACCACGCGAAAATTGGGATCAATCTCAACGAATTACTCTTGAGTTTTTTGATAGTGTTAGCCTTACAATCAATAAATTACGGCCTACAGATAATGTCAATGAGTTTATAGCTTATCTGAGTGTTGATGGTTTAAGCAACGTATCCAGGAATTTTGACATTGGCGTGAACAAGCCAATTCTTTTTAAATCAAATAATAATCCTGATTTGCAGCTTGTTTTGGCTGATGATCAGCCTCTTTCTATTGACCCTACGTCCGAGTCTAATATTTATCGAGCAAAAGTAGAAATCTCTGGATGGAACCGCCCACTTGATGAACTTCAATCAATACTCGATACTTATACAGCAACCTATCAGTATCAAGATGATAAGCCTATTAAGGTTAAGGCAAATGTTGATTCTGATGACGAATTTTTCCACAATAGCGAGGCTTCTCAAACCATTGTTCCGTTTGATTATCAACAAGATTTTGTACTATCACTGAAAGAGGGGGCTGCTTCTTTTGGTTCGCCTAAGCCCGAAGTTAGCCTTGTTGTAAGTCCTGTTAGTCAAGAAGGTAACGATCTGGTTGTTACCGCATCTGTCAATGAAATTCTAGAAGATGATTTAAAAGTAAAATTCAAACTTTTACCTGACAATTCTGCAGTTAGTGCTAATCCCTATAGCCTCAGTAGAAAGCAGACCTATTCACTGAAAATTAAGGCTGGTCAGAAATCCGGTTCTCACACGATTTCTTTACCGGACAATGATACATATCATGGCGATCAACTCATTGATGCCAAGCTTGTTAAAGGTAAAAATTCTTACTCGCGTGGTTCCGTAACTGGCGGGCAAATTACGCTTCCTGAAGATGATAAGCCTGGTATTCGTTTTTCAACAATCGAATCTGTCGTTGAGGACATCACTGTTTCGGATATTATTCTGCTTGCTGATGGTTCTGGTTCTTATAAGGCTTCACTGCGTTTATCAGGAACGTCTGGTTTAGGGGTTGGTTCTAGGGATCCAATTAAGTTTGATCTTGAATCAGGTCAAACTTTTCCTCTTAGTCAGCACGGAAAGTTTGTCGGAAATATGACTATTAATGATACAACAATTGATTCAACCATTCGTTCTGATAGAGCGAAAGAATTTAATGTTGATTTAGATCTTGAAAATCTAGTAGTTGATCAGGATACTTCTTTGTCAGCCAATATCAATGTTGAGCGCTCTACCAATGGCGAGTCTCGCGAGCTTCTCTTTGACCTTGATTCTCTTGCGAGCGGGGATGGTGAATTGGTCCAAAAGGCGATGTTGCGTCTTAATACTAGTCCACTTGCCAAAGTTAATATTACTCTCCATTCACCGCATGAACACTACACAATTTCAACCAGGCGTTCAGGTGATTATCAACGTTCAATTGATTTAAAGTTTAAACCAGATAATTGGGATCAAGATCAAGAAATTTTTATACGTTATGAGCCTCTTCAGGGTAATAAACCTGTTGTAGGTTCATCACCGCTGGTTATTTCAGTGTCCGGAGATGAGGCTTACCAACAACTAGGGCGTAAACTAAGCTTGAATTTACGGACATTCTCATCAAGAGTTACAACTCCTGAGGTTCCTGAAGGACTTACTTATCGGGATAAAGGGACAGAGTCCTCTCAGAATGATTTACCAATCGTTTCTGTTGAGCCCAAGAGTGAGGCGATTGAAGCAATTCGTGGTGAAAGTATTAGTTCAAGTCCATTTGTATTGCGTGTTAATCAAAAGGCCACAGAGGATTTATTTGTACGTGTTCAGTTGCCAAAATCAGATTCATCTGATGATACCAATGCCAACTATGAGCCAGTCAATTTTCCTCTTATATCTAACCAATTAGGATCCTTAGACAAGATTGGACTGAATGTCTCATCATCTCATTCGGAGTTAACCGGCTTTAATACCAGCGATATCGGAAAAGCGATCACTGACGCTAAAAATCAGTTGTTGACCTCTTATGACTACACCATCGGCATTAGTAATATTGTAGTTCTTGATGATAAAACACAAGCCACATTCAACTTTATCAGGAAACCCGACGGCGTTACCGACGCATCTATTCCTTCTGGTACCACTTTGGTGTTTGGTGCTTTAGATGATTCTGCTGAATCAACATCTATTCGGTTGCTTGAAGATTTAGAAGTGAACGGGGATGAAGAACCCAGGATAAGCATTGAGCTCTTGAGAAGTTTAGACAATGCTGCAAGATTACGCCTGGCGTCTCAGGAGGCGTATTTCAACCAAGAAGATGCCTCCTCGCAGGTGTTTCAGATCGATTTTGACGGTTATCTATACGTCCCGACGTCCGGGGCATATGTTTTTGATCTGCCAATGAAGCAGGGACAGGCCACTCTGAAGGTTGATGATGTCACCCTGATTCAGCAAACCTCTGATCAAAACCGTGAGCAGTTGTTGACTGACCCGATTCCTCTTCAGGGTGGTCAATTTGTGCCCATTCATATTCGGTATCAATCAGAACAGCCTCTATCGAATCAGTCGTTGGATTTGAAATGGAAAATACCGGGCACCGGTCAACCACTTGAACAACCTGCGACTCAGATACCCCAAGCCTTTTTGTCGAGGTTTGATCACCATGTTGTGCATGTACCAGCGGGTGCAAGTCATGCACAATTTAACGTTCTCTCTTCCCCATCAAATCTTCTTGATCAACCTGAGACATATCTGGTCAAGCCTGTTGATGATGCCAGTTCTTTCTGCGATAAGAATGATAAGAAGGACTGCAAACCTCAGTCTTACAGAGCATCTGACTATTACTTAAATCTTCGTATTGATTCAATTGAGAAAGGATGCAGTGACTCCTTCTATAGTTCGGGCGATTTGGTTAAGTTTCGTTTTGACCTCAAGGGGGAAACCCCTTTCGACCGTGTTATTCCGGCAGGTACAAGATTATTTTTTGAAACGAACGATGATTCTGGTAAGTCTGATAAAGCCGATCAAGAACCAAAGCGGTTTACCGAGGCAAGTTTAAGTGATTTTGCTGATCAGGAAGAAAATTATATTGATTTATTGGCTGATTTGCCGATTGAACATGGCACCTCTTCTCCAACTCTTGCCAATGTTTTGATTGACCGCAAACAACTTGATCAACCTAATTTTATTCAATCCCTTTCTTATGATTATCTGCAAAAAGGTAACTCTTCGTTTACGATTAAACCTGTTACAGGTGAATTGCTATTCAGTGATTCACAGCAGCGTCATATTGGCGAATTAAGTATTGAGACATCGTCTGATATTTCTGCAAAACTCCAGTCCGGCAATAAGGATGCAGACATGATGTTAGTGATGCATCGTGCAGGTCGTACAGAACTTTTGATACACAAACTTACGCGAGAGTATTTTGCTCGTGAGATTGGAGATCAACCTCTAGCTTTGTTGGATAGTAATAATTCTCGTATTGTAGAGAAAAACTATACTGGTTGGAATTTGCTAGCAGTTTCGAATGCTGAGGGAGTTCATAGGTTACTTTGGAGGAATAATCAGCAGGATGCAGTTCAAACTTGGTTACTAAGTAAAGATGGTCAGTTTGTAAGAGCTGATGATTTAATTGATATTTCTTCTAACGAGATTGGTAAAATTGAAGAGCAATTTTCGATTGATTTAAATTCCAATAGAAATATAGGTGATACTACATTTGAACTTGAGGATGATGTCAATACAATTCAACTTGCGACACGAAATGATAAGTACTATACATTTGACGAAACGAATCGACTTAAGCAGATTAAAAAGCAGAATTTGTTGTCACAAACGTCTGTTTGGAATGTGATTGGGATTAGCCGCATTGATCTAAATGCTCTGGACTTCTTGCAAGATTCTTCTTCTGAGTTTAATGAGAAGAAAAAAAATATTCAAACTGTGATCTTGCAACAGCATAAATTTAAATCAAAAGTTCGCATCACCCCTGTTGATGACAATAATCGGATGGACGTTCAAAAAAGTAGAGAAATATCTCTAAACAAACCTGGAACGACGGTTTACCTAGAATATTTGTTTGAACGTGATCTCGACAATGATCAACAAGTTTCCAGATATGATTATGACATTGCCCTCCAAAATGATTTCCGTAAACTATATCTTTTAGAGACTCAAACAAGCCAATTTCTTTCGGCCGTTCATTTTGATCTTGATCAGATTTATTCAATTCGGGATACATCCGGAGTCCATATAACAAAATATTCAATTCCTGACTATCAACCGGTTAACCTTGCATCTGATAATAATCGTAACTATCTCTTATGGAAGCATAGCGATTCTACAAGCTTTAAAGTTTGGGTTTTAGATCAAAATTGGCAGCAGGCATTCGAGCTCGAATTATTCCCAACATCTCCTGAGTTTCTTTCTTATGAGCTTATATTTAATAGTGATTTGAACGATGATGGAGTTATTGGAGAAACGGACAGCAAAATTCTTTATGAGACATCAGACTATATTCTTTCTTTGAATTCAAGTAATCAATTTATTGAGGTATTTGCTCGTGATGGATTATTTCACCAATTACTGAATAAGGATGGCTCACCTGTTTATCAAGGTGATCAAGAAGATCATGTTTACAAAGCGATTGAAGATGTTGGTGGTCAATTACAACTTCTTGTGCATAAACCCAGCCTTGAACAGTATAATCTTTACAAAATTGACGATCAATGGCGCATCGATTATCTCGCTACTGTTCATAAAAGATCCAAAAAACTTCATCCATTTAATATTGACTTATCTCCCTCAATTTCAGTTGATGATCACCAGTTTATTGAGCAGCAGGGTGATCTTTATTTGATCAAAGATAATGTTAATAGCTATAGCACTCTTTCCAAAGATGGCTTCATTCGTAAGCTTTCTAAACAAGTTGGTATGCAAAATAAATCAGATGTAACACCTTTGCCTAGTGTTTTAGCTATTGATACTTTCTTTGAGGATACGACATTTGATCCTGTTCTTCAACCAGACGATGTAGAGGCAGGCGATTACGACTTTAATAGTGATGTGATTACAACTCTTAATCCTGATCAAGCTTATCAAACATATGCGATTGCTTCCAATAGTAATACTGATCTTGCCATAGATCTTTGGAAAGTGGATACGACTTCTTCTGATAATAAAAAGTGGTTTCTGTCTGAAAGATTGGGGACTGCCGAACCTGGTTCTGATCAATATTTCGATAGTGAAATATCTTTCAAGGTGGATTTCAATAACGACGATATTTTAGGTCGTAACGATAATTGTTTTGTTGACTATAAACCCATCCATGAGTTTAGGAACTTCCGTTTGTTGAAGGATAAGACTTCACAAAGGCTTGCATTTTCCTTGAATAACGGTGCGGCGATTGCACTTAAAGATTTTGATGATCAACAAATTCTTCAAAACAGTGGTTTATCAAATTATAAATCTGCAATCTCACTCCCGTCTGGTAATTTTGCACTTTATGCTTCGGGAGTTAAAAAGGATAAAACGTATTTTATTGCTGACTTTGATCAGGATTGGAATTTTGTTCAAAGCAATTCATTGCATGACAGCCAACTTTTAGAAACCTTCCGCGGTAGAACTTTAACTGATACTGACAAACTATTTGCAGCTGAAAGTCTATTTAATATTGATATTGATCTTTCTCAAGGTATTGGCAGCTCCGATATTAATCTGACTACAGATACACCCTTCGATTTCGTTGTTGATGAAAAAACTCAACGAATATTTGTGTTTGATCGCCCATTCCAGGATCGTATATTGCTGAAGGATGGTTCTGGCTTACCATATCTTATCTCTTCTCAAGTTGATCGATTTCCAATTGCAGCAGGTATTTTTGCGGGAAAAAATACATTGATCTGGAGCGTTCCGAATAGCTCAAGTATTACATTAGGAATATTTAGTGCTGATTGGCATCATAAGAGGGATATTTCCCTTGATAGCTCGGATCCACTATTTCAGAAACTTGAATCCGCTTTGCGTATTGATCTGAATGCAAATGCTGATATTAATAATGACTTAGATTTAGAGAATGAGACTAAAAATGTCTCTCTTTATGTTGATCCAGATACACGTATCTATAACGTTAAGGCTC
>CAZJLQ010000079.1:0-6789 GCA_964546675.1 uncultured Synechococcus sp. | reverse complement strand
CTTGAGGATATTGTTGGAAAAAGATTCGCTGCTAAGGACGATCTGTTGAAATTCCGATAATGGTTTAAGGTGCTTTAGCCAGTATTTAATGCGTTTATCATTCATCTTTTTTGAAAAGATGCGATGTCGACTGTGCGATACGGGCTTCATGCCCATTCCGATTTGGTTGTTTTCTAAAACTGCTGTGTTATTGCGTAGTGCATCTTGAATGTATGTCGTGGCTGTCTTGTGTGGTCCAGTGTGAATGACGAGCTGGCGTTTCATCTTCTTGGTGTTATTGATGATGGGTATCTGTCGTGCTCCATTGTGATTATGTAAATGCTAAATCGGGGCTGCCGCTGTGGCTGAGTTGAAACTCTGCTGATGAAAGATTGTGCAAGTCTTGTAGTGAATTCATTGCATCTATATGATCTTTGAGTGCCTTACATTAACATGTTTGATTGATTGCCTCCATGCTTCTTGTATTGGTATTGCTCAATTTTTGTTTTTGGGCGTTGATTAAAGCTGTCTCGATTTTCTTGCATGACAGGCTGCTGCCCTGATCAGTGCAGGTCTGCCCCGTCGTTGATTCATGAGCTTTTCAGGCCACAGTGCGCGCAAACGATTCGGCCAGCATTGGCTTCGCGACGCTTCCGTGCTGCAGCACATCGTCGATGCTGCGGAACTGGGCTCTGATGATCGTGTTCTTGAGGTCGGGCCAGGCCGTGGTGCGCTGACGGAACGGTTGCTGGCGTCTCCCTCAGCAGCTGTTCATGCGGTTGAACTGGACCGGGATCTGGTGTCAGGTTTGCAGCAACGCTTCGGCGCAGAGAACCGCTTTTCCCTAATCCAAGGTGATGTTCTCCAGGTGCCGCTCCACTTGCCCAACGGTTCAACGGCCAGCAAGGTTGTCGCGAACATCCCATACAACATCACTGGTCCGTTGCTTGATCGGCTGATCGGCCGTCTTGATCGGCCCGTCGATCCCTCCTACAGGCGCTTGGTTCTTCTCGTGCAGAAAGAGGTGGCCGAGCGCATCCGTGCTCGCCCGGGTCACACAAGCTTCAGCGCCTTGAGCGTGCGGATGCAGTTGCTCGCCCACTGCAGCAGCGTTTGTCCGGTGCCTCCCCGCTGTTTTCAACCACCTCCGAAGGTTCAATCCGAGGTGATTCGCCTCGATCCCCTGCCTGCTGAGCGGCGTCTCGACCGATCGGTGTCCAGAACCGTCGAAAGCCTGCTGAAACAGGCCTTTCTCAGCCGTAGGAAAATGCTCCGCAACAGCCTTGGTTCTGTGGCTGAGCCATCAGTTCTCGAAGCGCTCGCCTCCGCAGCAGGGATCGGTCTGGAGCAGCGTCCGCAGGAGGTTCCGCCTCAAGCCTGGGTGGCGTTGGCGAAGGGCTTGAATCGGATCGACTGATCAGCAGCGCCGGATGGGCACGATCACGGTGACAGCACCGGCCAAGGTGAACCTTCATCTGGAGGTTTTGGGGGTTCGCCCCGATGGCTTTCATGAGCTTGCGATGGTGATGCAGAGCATCGACCTCTGCGACAGGCTCAGCGTTGCGAACACCGCTGATGGCCAGTTGCAGCTCAGCTGCGATGTCCCTGAGCTGAGCATCGCCGATGACAATCTGGTGCTGCGTGCGGCCCAGCTCCTGCGCGATCGCTCCGGTTTCCTGGAGCTCGGGGCCTCGATGCATCTTGAAAAACGGATTCCCATCGGTGCGGGCCTGGCTGGTGGATCGAGTGATGGCGCTGCCGCACTCGTCGCGCTGAATGCTCTCTGGGGACTGGGGCACAGCGAGCACCAGCTCGAAACGCTGGCGGCGGAACTCGGATCCGACATGCCCTTTTGCATCGCGGGCGGCAGCCAGCTGTGCTTTGGCCGTGGAGAGCGGCTCGAGCCCTTGCCTGCTCCGACGGATCCCCTCGCTGTGTTGTTGGTGAAAGATCCAACGGTGAGTGTTTCAACGCCATGGGCCTATGGCCGCTGCCGCGCGTTGAACGGCAACAGCTATCTCCGCAACGAGGTGGACTTCGAGGCCCGGCGCCGCATGCTTCGACAGGCTCCCTGGGCGCACCCCATTTGTGCTCACACCCCGCTTCCGTTGCGGAATGACCTTCAGGCTGTGGTGGAACCCGAAACCGAGGCAGTTCAGATCGCTTTGAGGTTGTTGAACAGCCTCACCACCAGCCTTGCAGTGGCCATGAGCGGTTCGGGGCCGAGCTGCTTTGCCCTGTTCCCTGATTTGGCCACCTGTGAGCGGGCCTTGAACTCCCTACGCAGCGAGCTTGATGCCTCCGGCCTGAAGGCCTGGTGCTGTTCGCTCCGCAATCAGGGGGCGAGAATTGAGTCATGACAAGCAATGAGCCCAAGGCGGACGCGCCGGATCCCCGAAAAGGACCGTTGAGCTTTCTCTCCGGTGCCCTGACAGCTGGGTTGATTTCATGGCTGGCCCTTGGAATGAGCCGTCGCATGGTGGTTTATTTCGCCATGCATCCGCCGCACTACAGCTCGCCGATTGCGCAAAACATCGCTGTCACGCTGAAAACTCTTCTCGTAGGCCTGGCCTTCCTGGCCACGTTCAGCAGTGGATTTGTCGCCCTCGGTCTAACCCTGCTGTTTCTTCGCAGTCTCTTTACAAGGCAGGGCGTCGATCCTGCCTAGCGTCGAGCTGCGGACGGATACCGCCGATGACACCCCACGACCTCGGACAACTGGCTTTGCTGCTGTCGCCAGCCATGCTCTTGTCCGTTCTGCTTCTCTTCACCTTTGCTGCTGGGGGTTAGCGCTGCGCTGACTGAGATAGCTTGGCGGCACACCCCGGAATGGCCGGGATTTCAGCGACGCCGTGGCAGGAACCCTTCTTTTCAACGCTCTACGGGAAGCCATCGATGAGGAGATGGCCCGCGATTCCCACGTTTGTGTGATGGGGGAGGACGTCGGCCATTACGGCGGCAGCTACAAGGTCACTAAAGATCTCTGCGAGAAATACGGCGAGCTCCGTGTACTCGATACGCCGATTGCCGAAAACGCTTTCACCGGAATGGCCGTCGGTGCAGCGATGACGGGCCTTCGTCCGATTGTCGAAGGGATGAACATGGGCTTTCTGTTGTTGGCCTTCAATCAGATCTCCAACAACATGGGGATGCTGCGTTACACCAGCGGCGGCAATTTCACGATCCCCACCGTGGTCCGTGGCCCTGGCGGCGTTGGGCGTCAACTCGGAGCTGAACACAGCCAAAGGCTTGAGGCTTATTTCCATGCCGTCCCTGGCATCAAGATCGTGGCCTGCAGCACCCCGACCAACGCCAAGGGGCTGATGAAGGCGGCCATTCGCGACAACAATCCGGTGCTCTTCTTCGAGCATGTTCTTCTCTACAACCTCACGGAGGAGCTTCCGGAGGGTGACTACACCTGTGCCCTTGACCAGGCTGATCTGGTGCAGGAAGGAACGGATGTCACGATCCTCACCTATTCCCGCATGCGTCATCACTGTCTCAAGGCTGTGGAGCAGCTTGAGGCGGAGGGCATCAGCGTGGAGCTGATCGATCTGATCAGTCTCAAACCGTTCGACATGGAGACGATCGCCCGTTCAATTCGCAAAACCCATCGGGCGATTGTTGTTGAGGAATGCATGAAAACGGGTGGGATCGGTGCCGAGTTGATTGCCCTGATCACCGAACAGTGCTTCGACGACCTCGATGCGCGCCCTGTCCGGCTCTCGAGCCAGGACATCCCGACGCCTTACAACGGCAAGCTTGAAAACCTCACGATCATTCAGCCCCATCAGATCGTTGAGGCGGCCCAGGCCATCGTGAACAAGGGACTCTGATCCGATGGCACGTCAGCAGGGCTGGTTTGCCCTCGTCCTCGCGCTTGCGATTGCAGCAGCTGCACTGCTGTTCACAACTCCTCTGCAGCTCGGCCTCGACCTCAGGGGTGGCAGCCAGATCACCGTTGAAGTGCAACCGGCAGGTGAGATCAAACGGATCACCTCAGACGAACTCGAGGCGGTCAAAGCGGTGCTTGATCGGCGCGTCAATGGGCTGGGTGTGTCCGAATCAACGCTCCAAACCGTTGGCGACAACCAACTTTTGCTGCAGTTGCCCGGTGAGGAGGATCCCAGCCGTGCAGCTCGGTTGCTGGGGGAAACAGCCTTGATGGAATTCCGATCCGTCAAGGAGGGAGAGGAATCAGAATTTTCCAGCTTGAGACAGTTGCAGGTCAGGGCAAAAGCAGAGCGCGCCCTGCTTGAGGAGCAAGACCGTGTCGGTGGCAGTTTTCCCGAGCTTGATCCCGAGCGTTGGAATGAGGTTGAAACCCGTCTTGGCCTTTCCGGATCGGTTGACGACGAGCAGGAACGTTTGCGGCTTCTGATCCAGGGATTGGACGCTGAGATTCTCACGGTGCTGACCCCCGCAACACTGACCGGCAAGGAACTGGTGTCTGCGGGCAGTCAGCCGATGCAGGGCAATCCCTCCAACTGGGAGGTCACGCTCAATTTCAACGGAAAGGGGGGTGAGGGGTTTGCCTCTCTCACGAAATCCATTGCTGGCACCCAGCGTTCCCTCGCGATCGTGCTCGATGGTGAGGTGATCAGTGCCGCCAGCGTCGGGCCACAGTTCAAAACCGCTGGGATTACCGGCGGTGGCGCCACGATCAGCGGCAATTTCACGCTGGATGAAGCCAGGGATCTGGTGGTGAAGCTTCGGGGCGGCTCCCTGCCACTGCCCGTTGAGGTTCTCGAGGTGCGATCGATTGGGCCGACACTTGGGGCTGAGAACATCAGGCGCAGCTTGCTTGCCGCTCTTTCGGGACTGGTTCTGGTGGCCGTGTTCATGGTGATCGCCTACCGGCTCCCCGGTGCTGTTGCTGTCATGGCGCTCAGCCTTTACGCCTTGTTCAATCTGGCGATGTATGCCTTGATCCCGGTGACGCTGACGCTGCCGGGCATTGCCGGATTCATTCTCAGCATCGGCATGGCGGTTGATGCCAACGTGCTCATCTTTGAGCGGATCAAAGACGAACTCCGTTCGGGCAACACGTTGATCCGTTCCATTGAGACCGGATTTTCCGAGGCGTTCTCGTCGATTGTTGATGGCCATCTCACCACCCTGATCAGCTGTTCAGCGCTCTTTTTCCTGGGCACAGGCCTCGTCAAGGGCTTTGCTGCCACGCTCGGTATCGGAGTGCTGCTGAGTCTGTTCACGGCCCTCACCTGCACGCGCACCCTGTTGCGATTCCTGATGGGGTATGCCGCTCTGCGCAAGCCAAACAACTTTCTGCCGTTTCGACAGCTTCCTTCTCCGTCCGCTTGATTGATGGCCGTTTCATCGTCTGCCCAAGCCCCCTCCTCCTCTCCGGCTCCGACCTGGGGCCTGAGCGGGATGCGCACCCGTGTTTGGATCATTTCCTCGGTGCTGGCGTTGATCGCACTGATGGGTCTGGTGCTCTGTTGGCTCAATCCCGAGATCGGGGCTCCGCTGCGTCCGGGGCTTGATTTCACAGGCGGCACTCAGATTCAGCTGGAGCGTCGCTGCGACGACCGCTGCACTGACCTCAAAACCTTCGAGGTATCGGAGCAGCTCAATCAGCTCGAGCTACCGGTTGAAGCAGGTGAGACCCTGCCCAACCTGAGCACCTCACGGGTTCAGTTGCTCGATGGCGGTGAATCCCTGATGCTGCGGATGCCGACTCTCTCAGCTGCCCAGGGACAGGCCGTGATCGCCGCAGTTGCGGATGTGGCCGGTCCCCTGGTCGACGGTGGTCAGTCTGTGGACACCATCGGCCCCACGTTGGGGGCACAACTGTTACGCAGCAGTTTGATATCGCTACTGGTCGCCTTTGCAGGAATCGCTGCCTACATCACGATCCGCTACGACCGTCGTTACGCCTTTCTTGCACTCGTGGCGCTGGCTCACGACATCCTGATCGTCTGCGGGATCTTTGCCTGGCTCGGTCTGATTACGCAGCTGGAAGTCGACAGTCTGTTCGCTGTTGCCTTGCTCACCATTGCCGGATATTCCGTTAACGACACCGTGGTGGTGTTCGACCGCATCCGCGAACGAAGTCGAGATAACACTGAGTTGTCATTGTCCCAGCAGGTTGATCTCGCCGTTTCTGCAACTCTGACCCGAACGTTGTACACAAGCGGCACCACTTTGATGCCCCTGTTGGCCTTGATTCTGTTCGGAGGATCGACGCTTTATTGGTTTGCCATCGCCCTTGCCTTGGGTGTCGTTGTGGGCAGTTGGTCCAGCATCGCCGTTGCCCCCTCTCTGCTGACCTTGTGGGATCGACAGCGTGCGTGATTCACACTCCGCTGCGCAGCAACGGCGTTCAGCACGCTGGTTCCCCATCTTGCTCATGGTGCTTGCGTTTTGGGATCTAAGGACAGACTTGCTGTTGCTTTTGGATCACTTCACATTCACCACTCTGATGTATGCCATGCGCTATCACCTTCTCGCGTTTGTTGTTCTTTTTGGCAGCGCATCACTTTGGAAGCGTTACTACTAGTTTGCTTTACGGTTAAGCGTTAATGGGAAGAAAGTGAATCAGCAATCAATTGCAAATTTAGTTATTTTTCACGGCTCACATCCTGTTTGAGGCTGCAATGCCTTGAGTTGTCAACGTTCAAACATCGCCTGTGAAGCTTGAATTTGATGCTGAAGGTGAAGTGCTCCCAAGATGTTTCTTGTTGCTGAGCGGTGAACACTCCACTGACTGATCGCACCATTGATTCGAGGAGGATGACCAAAGCTTCTGACCCTGCCCAAGTGAAGGCGCTTTATCGCGACGTAGGGCAT
>CAZJLQ010000078.1:0-6856 GCA_964546675.1 uncultured Synechococcus sp. | reverse complement strand
AAAGACAAGCTTGCCAGAAAACTTCAGCCATGGCAGGGAGCAAAGCGAAGTAGAATGGCGAGCAAATTGCGAAGAATCAATCCACTTTCAGAACATGAAAGCAATAGGGCATGAGACTTCGGCCTTATGATTGTCAACATCAATTAGCGACGTCAACCAAGCGACAAATGAGTCTGGTATCGGATCAACAGTGAAGAGAGAAAAGATAACAGTGAAAGCCCATCACCTTGCTGCTCCGAAGCGTTCAACACCATGCCGACCCAGCCACACAGCTCTAGAGCAACTCTTTTCAAAGTTTCAATGACTGCATCATCATTGCAGCTTCAAAAAGCAAGCTTTCGTGAGGCCACCCCAATCTGCTGAGCTGCTTAGGGCTTGGCCTGGGGTTGATGGGGTTGAAGATGATCAGCGAGAATCGATTGAGTCAGAGCGGGCCGGTGAACAACCACAGCATGAACATGGAGCTCTGGTTGTGAACAAGAGAATTCTGGTGGCAGCGTTTTATGCCTTCACGCCACTGCGTGAGGAGCAGCGGGAGACGTTACTAAGCCGTTTACCAACCCTCGCCAGCGATAGCGATGTCGTCGGTTCTGTTTTGGTTGCAAGCGAAGGGGTGAACGGAACGATCAGCGGCCCGGAGGCTGGCGTGAATGCTGTTTTGGCTCAGCTCCGCAGCAACTTGAACTTGGAGGAACATCACTACGCCCGTTTGGAAGTGAAACGAAGCTGGGCCAAGAAGCCGGTGTTCCGCCGCTTCAAGGCACGGCGCAAAAAGGAGATCGTGACCATCGGCGTGGAAAGCGTGGACCCCCGCGCCAGCGTTGGAACCTACGTGGAAGCAAACGACTGGAACGCCCTGGTGGATGATCCCGACACCCTCGTAATCGACACGCGCAACAGCTATGAAACTCGAATCGGCAGCTTTACAGGGGCGATCGATCCGGGCACCGACAGCTTCCGGGAGTTTCCGGAGTGGGCCGAGCAAACGCTCCGGCCACTCATGGAGCAGCAAGGCAGCAAGCGAATCGCGATGTTCTGCACCGGCGGCATCCGCTGCGAGAAGGCCAGCAGCTACTTGCAGCAGCAAGGCTTCGGGGAGGTGCATCACCTGCGCGGCGGCATTCTGAACTATCTAGAGCAGGTGCCCGAACACGAGAGCCGCTGGCAGGGCGAATGCTTCGTGTTCGATCAGCGGGTGGCCCTCAACCATCAGCTGGAGCCTGGAACCCACAGCCTGTGCCATGCCTGCGGAATGCCGGTGTCAGCCGAGGAACGAGAGCTG
Organism: uncultured Synechococcus sp.; assembly: GCA_964546675.1. Lineage (GTDB taxonomy): Bacteria > Cyanobacteriota > Cyanobacteriia > PCC-6307 > Cyanobiaceae > Parasynechococcus. The sequence goes on along the minus strand of CAZJLQ010000078.1, from coordinate 5,574 downwards.
CCGAGCTATCGAAAGGGCGTGCAGTGCATTCATTGTGCGAATCGCTTCAGCGATGCCGACCGTGAACGGTTTGCGATGCGGCAACGGCAGATGGAGCAAGCGAAATCGTAGGAACGTGAGCACCTCAAGATCTTGATCATTTCTCCAGTTTGAAATCACAGAAGCGCCACCACAGAATGCGCTTGGTCGGTCATGAGCTGGTAAAGCAAGTTCCCATCACCCACCCAATGTTCCCTCAGATGCGTCAAGATCGCCCCTGATCACGTAACACCCCGAACACATAAACAACGAAAAAGTTGCACGAATATATAGCGTTTTTGTAGTGTATCAGTTGATACGGTTGAAAGCCGAATGGCCTTCAAACAATGGGGTTGCAATGACAGCCTCGACCGTGCTTCCCATAGAGAGTGCCTCACAGTTTGATGGAACGTCCTCCTTTACAACGTTCTTTGGTGATGGAGGCGATGACGCATTCCATTCAGGCAGAGGCCCTCTGTCCCGCTCAACGGGTGGCTTAATTCCCGAGGGTTTCCCTCACAGCGGTCTACGTGATTACACCGTTGTCAACGACAACATCATCACCAAAAAAGAGGTCAAGCAGGCTTACAACGCCTGGACTGATGCCCTCGTAAGCATCAGCCAAACCTATGCTGAGGACGGATTGATCGGGGCTGAAAAACTTGCCAGGAAAGTGATCCGTGATGCCTATGGATATAACCTCGGCGCTGTGGCCTTCAAACCCACATGGGGCGAAGCCATGACTTCATTCCGGCCAACGCGTGAAGGAGCGTTGTCCTATTTCGTGGGTGGGAACAATGCCTACGATGATTTGGGCTTTGGAATCGGCACCCATCCACCCAATTCCGATTGCATCACGGGTGAACGGTCACCTTGGGTTAAAGCGAAGTTCTATCCCTCTGTCATCCGCTTGGATGGCGATACAGCCACCACACAAGGTTTCTTGCATACCTTCGGAAAAGACGGTTATCACGGTTTTGTCGATAAAACATTTGCCTATCAAAAGGACGACAACGGCGATTTGCGGCTGATTGCTCACCACTCATCGGCGAACTTCGACCCCAGCTTCAAAGCCGAAGACCTCGACAAACCAAAAGTTGAGGTGGTCAAACTTGAAGACTTCAAGCTTGACAACACCATCACGCTCGACGATGTAGAGATGGCCCAGGATCGGTGGATGGGAGCTCTCGTCAGCATCAGTCAAACCAACAAAAATGAGGGCTATGACAAGGCAGTAGAAGAATCCAGTGCTGTGATTGATCTGGCCTACGGCTATCAATACGGTGCCGTTGCCTTCAAGCCAACATGGACCACTGGCAATACAACCTTCCGCCCCGACAAGGAAGGCGCCATGTCTTACTTCATGGGTGACATCAATAACGAGAAGTACCCATACGACATCGGCTTTGCCAAGGGAAGCAATAACAAGGGCAAAAAACGCAGCCCCTGGGAATTCGCCTGGTACGAGAATTCAGTGGTTCGCCTCAACGGAGACACAGCCACAACCATGGGCTGGGTCTACTTCCAGGACGAAGCAGGGGACATCTCAACTGTGGACAAAACTTTCGAATTCAAAAAAGATGACGATGGAGAAATCAAAATTGTGACGCATCATTCATCAAGCCAGTACAAGAGCGCCTGCGAAGACTGATCGGAACCATCACCATGCACAAAACAAGAGCGACTTAATCGCCGCTCTTGTTTTGTGCATCAATCCCTAACCGTTCCCCAAAGCATCACGCAGCAGCTGATCCAATTCATCCAGTTCTCGCGCCAGATCAACGGTGATCGGGTCTTGGCGAGGATCGCTTTGAGCTTCAAACGCATCCACAGGATGATCCGGCAAGGCTGGAAGCACCGGTTGCCGCAGGTCCACCTGCATCGCCTGCAGATCACCAGCCACACTCTCAAGATGCTCCGATACCGCCATCACCCGCAGGCTTCCGGCTTCCTTTCCTTGTCGGGCCAGGTTGAGATTGCGTTCCAGTTGCTGAATCAACCGTTCCCGTTGACGTCCAAGCGCCGATCCCGACTCCTTACCAAGACGTTTTCGTTCCTGACGGAGACGTTGTTCAAGATGGCTGACAGATAGAAGAGACGTTGAACGATTGGCATGGTCACCTGCATGGAGTTGTTCCAACGTGGATGGCAACTCCTGCACCCGTTGACAGCACAATTGAATGGCTGTCAGGCGCCCCATCTCATGAGCTTGGATCAGGCGCTGACCCGCCTCTTCCGCTACGGCATCAGCCCCACCTGCCAATTGCAAACTGCGGCGAATCAGATCCGGCAATGTGGCTTCGCGCCGGCGGGAAGCCACGACACATGCAACAAGTGCTGCCAAAGGAAGCGCCAAAAACCATCCAAACGGCAGCACTTTGACGCCAATCACCAACACCAGACCTGCGCAGGCCATGGCGAGTGGATGGCGAAGGGGATCAGTCAGGGGAAACATCGACGACGAAGCACTCACAGGGTCTTTCAGACCCATTGCCTCCGATGATGACAGTGGACATCCACCAATCGATCAAAGAGAACGGTGGATTGGCAGAAACAACATCCCAAGGGGTTGTCCACGTTGGGTTGTCGTTGGCTAGTACAACCCCCCAATCGATCCAACCGAGACGGGCGGAACAAAGCGGTGGAAGTCTGAAGTCTTTCCGTGATCAAGGGATCAAAGCTGTTCTTCCCAAGGCTCGATCCATACCCTTGATGCATACGTCGTAGCACAGCAATGATTGTTCAATTCAGTGGATCAAAAGCGATGGGAACGTTGATTGTCGAAGGCAAGCATCGGCCATTCCGTGCGCTGGCGTGTCCTTTAAAAATCCAAACGATTCAAAAACAAGCCACAAATCGCTGATGCACGGAGCTTGAGCCTCAGCCGCGACGCTGAAGCATCCATTCCGCCGTCAGTGCATCAACGTCACCTTGTCGACCTTCGACGATCAAATCGATCACGCGGTCGCGATACCACACGATCGATGATGGCCCGGGTGGTTGACGCCAGCGACTTTCCAATTCATCGGGATCGAGCATTAGAACAGCAGCACAGCAGAAATCACGAGTGGAGGGAAAGGCATACGTCCACTCGGCAGAGATACGACGTGGAAATGTGATCTGCCCAGAGGGGCTTTGATCAATCACGGCTACAACGCGTTGATCCTGGCAACCGAAACCTCTGGCTGTGGCTCACACTCCGGAAACAAGACAAGCGTTGACCCTTCATAAAAAAGCCCCGTCTCGACGTGGACGGGGCAACTGAATTCAAGCGTTTCGTCAAGTTGACGAATCACTCATCAGCATCGCCATCGCTGAGCTCGGGTGCTCCACTTGATTCGCTGTGCTCAGCGGCCTGACCAGTCGGCAGAAGACGAATGGCTTTTTTGCCGAGTTTGATCTGGAACTCGTCTCCAGGTTCGAGGTTGAGCATGGCGGTGTAAGCCTTGCCAATCAGCAGATTGCCGTTGCCTTGAACAGTTGCAACGTAGCTGAGTTTGCGTCCACCTTTACCAATGGCAGCACCACCGGAGGACAGGTTGACGCCCTTCGCTTCCAGCAAAGCCTCGTAGAAAGCAGTGAAGTTAAGGCGTTCGGCGCCATCCTTCTTTTCACTCACATAACCGCAAGCGCGTACCAGGTCGGACTTGGAGACGTCACCCAAGTCCTTCACCTTGTTGAGCAGCTCAGAGCCAGTCAGCATTGATTGATCCCCGTTGGATGACCACTTCATAGTGGATAGTTATGCAAGTTGTCAACAGAAATCAATGCATCCAGTGATTTGTTATGGCCAAAAATCTCGTTCTATACGGACAGCTGAGGCGCCAACTGAGTGAAGGTCAGCTGGCGCATCTATGCACCATGAAATTTCAAAACCCTGTGGCGACAAGCGTTTCCAGAGCTCTTCAGCAAGGCCACGATCGTGGTTCCTGAGCGGTAACCTTTTGATCTTCAATTTCAGAGCACAGTGGCATCGCAGGCCCACCAAATCGCACAGGCGTGACACGCAGGATCAACAAAATTGGCAGCATGGGGTGGGGCATCTTTGGGATCCAAGCGATCGAACCCGTGCCAACCCAAGCCAACAAGCTCTCGGCCTACATCCACTCCACTGGGCCACGATCCCAAAACATCGATCGATGGCTCAAGGATCGACCTGCAACTGGAACTGAATTCCTCGCTGACGACGAATGTGCTGCGATCTGGGTGCCAAGTTGATCGTCGCACCGATCAAAGCTTGGGAACGCCCTTATCGCGACTGAACGCTTTGAAGAGCAGCAGTATTTTTTCTTCGTGAGACATTGCCTTGCACTGCTGATTCGTGGCGTCGCCTTCGCTCAAGATGCACATCACAACATCCCTTTGGGGTCAACCTTGGACATCAACAGCTGGCTTTGACGACTCCATCATCACCAGTCACTTGGCGCAGCCTTTTTCATCCCAGGATCTGCGAATGGGATGGGCGAACAGCATTGATCGCAATTGGGAGCCTGTTCACAAGGAAAACGCGCACCAATCGTTCCATTTCGGCCACATAGCATGCACTGGAGTGCACGCACCCTTGCTTCAGATGCTGCACATCCAGCAAGAGCAGGCAACGCGTCAAGAACGAGGCCTTGCACACCACGTGGAATGAACGAAACCAGGGTTGTGGTGCCGGTCATTCAGCTGCACGTCTGCCCTGGCGCATGCATGCATGAAACGGGATTCTGACCGGGGAAGATGCTGAAACTGCAAAAAAAAAGCCCCCGATGACGGGAGGCAGCATCCGAGAGATCCCCATCACCCGGCCTTGACGGAATTGTAGTGGCATTATTTTTTTCAACCTGAAAAATCCACTACAAGCAATCGGATTTTCATAACGGCTCAATGTTTCATTGATTGACACTTCACACACACATGCAGAGTGATCAGCCAATCAATCGAGCAAATCCCCCAAAACCATTGCAGGAGCAAAGCCTGCTAGGTAAATTTCAGCAACCCCATCACCTGGCCAGCAGTCACTGCTGGCTTTTTTATTGTTCAGATCGTGATAAGGGCGCCAGCAGGCACATCATCTCGAATGCTCAACTTCACCAACGAGCGATGGAGCTAGGACAATCTGCTGATTGCACATAGCCTGCTCTGACCTAGAACAAAAGTAACGGCTGCCTTCGGCGGATTCTCGGGGAGTGAGAGACAAACCAATCGCCTGTCTCATCATGCATGCTGTCACCGATGACTCGTACGCCCTTCTTGATTTCAAAGAAGGAGATCTGGTACTCGTGCAACCGGATCGACGATCGGATCCCGACAATTCAACGGATTGGTGGCTGGGATGGATCATCGAAATCGACGCGGCTGACGCTGATGCATCCAGACCGGTGTTGATTCAAGTAGCAGATTGCGACTCAGGCCAGGCGCAATGGATCCCCACATCGATCTGTACACGCCTTGTTTTGCCCTGCTTTAACAACGTCGTGAGCATGTTCTGACGCACAGTTGGTTTGCCTGCAGGCGTGTATCCCTATGAACGCCAGGGAAGGATCCCAAGGGTTTAAATTTTTAATGTAGTTG
>CAZJLQ010000077.1:0-6885 GCA_964546675.1 uncultured Synechococcus sp. | reverse complement strand
ACTGCGGTCTGCATGAACAACGCCTACAAATGGACGCGCTCCGCAGCCCGCAGCGGCAAGCGCTTCCTCTTCGTGGGCACGAAAAAGCAGGCGTCTGAAGTGGTGGCTCTGGAAGCCGCCCGTTGTGGTGCTGCCTACGTCAACCAGCGTTGGCTTGGAGGCATGCTCACCAATTGGACAACAATGAAGGCCAGGATCGACCGCCTCAAGGATCTCGAGCGGATGGAAGCCAGCGGCGCCATCGCCATGCGCCCGAAGAAAGAGGGTGCGGTCCTTCGACGGGAACTCGAACGTCTGCAGAAGTACCTCGGTGGATTGAAAACCATGCGTCGGCTTCCGGATGTTGTGGTGCTGGTTGATCAGCGCCGCGAATCCAATGCCGTTCTAGAGGCCCGAAAACTGGATATCCCCCTGGTTTCCATGTTGGACACCAATTGCGACCCTGATCTTTGCGAGGTTCCGATCCCCTGCAACGACGACGCTGTCCGTTCCGTGCAGCTTGTTCTTGGTCGTTTGGCTGACGCGATCAATGAAGGTCGTCACGGATCAAATGATCAACGCGGCGGTGACGACATCGAGGGCTGAGCTCCTCGATCCCCCTAAACGCTAAGTTCGCGCCGCCGTCCTGCTTCAGCTCGACGGTGGCTCTTCACGTTCCACTTTCTTCCCTTTCTCAGATGGCTGCCGTATCCGCCAAGCTTGTCAAAGACCTGCGCGACAAGACTGGCGCGGGAATGATGGACTGCAAGAAAGCCCTCGCTGCCACAGACGGGGACACATCAAAAGCAGTCGAATGGTTGCGTCAGAAAGGAATCGCGAGTGCTGAGAAGAAATCAGGCCGCACCGCTGCAGAAGGAGCAGTCGGCAGCTACATCCACACCGGTGCTCGTGTCGGCGTTCTGCTTGAAGTGAATTGCGAGACCGATTTTGTGGCCCGCGGCGACATGTTTCAGGAACTTGTTCGTGACGTCGCCATGCAGGTCGCTGCCTGTCCGAATGTGGAATACGTCACCACAGACCAGATCCCTGATTCAATCGTCGCCCGGGAGAAGGAGATTGAGATGGGCAGGGACGATCTCGATGGCAAGCCCGACAAGATGAAGGAAAAAATCGTCGAGGGTCGCATCGGTAAACGTTTGAAGGAGTTGGCCCTGCTGGAGCAACCCTTCATCAAGGACAGTTCAATCACTGTGGCTGAACTCGTCAAACAGACCGCCGGCAAGATTGGTGAGAACGTTCAGGTTCGCCGATTCACGCGTTACACCCTTGGAGAAGGCATCGAGGTCGCTGAAAACGACTTCGCTGCAGAGGTCGCTTCGATGCAAAACGCCGGCTGACCCTGGTGCCCGAAGCGGACCCACACAACGTCCACGATCCATCTGAACAGCTGGCAAAGCTTCAATGGCTTTGTCAGCGACGTTCAGCGTCGTTGTACAGGGATCAGGCCCTTTATCTCCAGGTCCTTCGCGATGAGTTGCCGAGCAGGATCCGCCAGGCGTTGTATCGCCTGATCAGTGATGTGGATCCAGGTCGTTTCGCAAATCTTCCTGAATCAACGCGTCAGCAATTTCACGTCGCTGTTGATGAACTCGTCAGCCGCTGCTCTGTATTGCTCACTGTTGAGCAGCTGATCCACCTGGTTGGGCAGATGGAGGAGGAAGCGCGTCGCCAACAAGCGAGAGCCAATCGCGAATTGCTGAATGGATTGGCGCAGCAGCAGGAACAGCTGACGCAAACCTCAACGGAGACGCCGTCCCAGGATCCGACAGGCTCTGTCAATCTCAGTTTCGATCTGCCCCTCAGCGAGCCCCAGCGTTATGGGGCATTGCAACCGCGTCGCGACAGACGCGAAGCAGCGGCGGTTCAGCCGCCTACAGACGACAGTGCGGACGGCGGTGACCTGGGTGTGCTCCGTTCGCTCTTTCAGCTGGCAGGGGAGGCGCTCGATCATTCAGCTGGCATGGCTGAAGATGAGTTGACGTCACTGGCCGTTGCCGGCGGCGATTCAGCCAACAAGGGCATGATGCCCGACATGCCGGATGGCCTCATCTATTGGATAGAGGCGCTCGATCAGGCGCTCAGTCGACGCCTTCGCAATCTCTCCCATGCCATCAACGTGCAGATGTTGCGTTGCGGTCTGGCCAGCACCTTGTTGCCGGTCACGTTGTTGGAAGCTGTCTTGAATGGCCAGGTTGAAACCCATTCAGCGGCATCAAATCTGCTTCGCCTGCGCCTCCCCATGGCCGTTGGTGATTTGGAACAGGGCGTTGATGTGTTCTGTCTTTTGTTGCGCTCCAGCGAACTGGAATTTGACAGCCACCGTTTGCGTCGATGTCGGCGTCGACTTCGCCAGCATCAACAGGAACTGAACACAATGGTGCGACAGCAGCGGCATTGGCAGCGCCGATACCTCGATCACGAGGCGCGAATTCTTTGGCAGAGCTCGACCGATCCGAAACCACCAGCGGCCCCCGGGGGCTGACTCAACAGCAGTTGCAGCAGCTCCTGGGGTGGCTTCGTCCACTGCAGCAGGCTCTGACGCTTGAGATCGAACGTGATTGTTCCGACGTTCAGGGACGTCAGCAACGGTTTCATCAATTCCTGGAACAGCAGCTTGCTCAGCCTCCGGCTCTTCCCTTTCCCACAGGCAGCCCTGAACGCCTCGAGACCCTTCAAAAACGCTTCGGAAGCTATCCGGGTCTTGAACGGGCTCAACGCCGACGCTTGATTACGGAAACCCGTCAGTGGCTGCACGGTCTTCGTTCTCGTCTTGAGCCGTCGGCGCCGATGGCTCCCCCGAAATTGAAGCTCGTCTCTGATCGTTCTCGAGATCGGCCACGTCGGGAACCTCTGAGTCTTGACAGTCCCCTCTCCGCTTTATCAGGCGTTGGCCCCAAATTGGCTGCACGGCTTGCATCGATGGGGCTGTTGCTGGTGCGCGATTTGTTGCGCCATTACCCCCGCGACCACGTTGATTACACCGCGATGCGCCGGATCAATGCATTGGTGGCAGGTGAAACGGCAACAATCGTGGCGACCATCCGCCGATGCAGCGGCTTTGTGAGCCCTCGCAATCCCAATCTGGCGATTTTGGAATTGCAGCTTCAGGATGCGACAGGCAGGCTCAAGGTCAGTCGGTTCCTAGCTGGCAAACGCTTCAGTTCAACGGCCTATCTGAAGGGGCAACAAAGGCTTTATCCCCCAGGAGCCACTGTTGCCGTCAGTGGGCTTGTCAAAGATGGCGCCTATGGCTTGTCCTTCCAGGATCCGTTGATCGAGGTGCTGGAAAGTGCCAGTGCTCCGGTGAAATCGGATCGGATCGGGCGCCTGCTTGCGGTGTATCCACTTACGGAAGGGATCGCTGCGGATCGGTTCCGTGGTTTGGTCGAGCAAGTGCTTCCCCTGGCGCGCCAATGGCCGGATCCGCTCAGCGCGCAGGAGCGCCGTCGCTTCGATCTGATTCCCCTGGCAGAGGCCCTGCAGGGTTTGCATCGGCCCGTTGATCGTCATGGACTTGATCTCGCACGACGCAGACTTGTCTTCGATGAATTCCTTTTGCTGCAGCTGAGTCTGCTGACCCGTCGTCGCAGTCTTCGCGCCAAGCCCGCCCCCGCCTTGGCGCTCTCCGGAGGGCGCGATGGCTTGGTGGGGCGCTTCATGGAGATGCTTCCCTTTGCCTTCACGGATGCTCAGCGTCGTGTCCAGGCTGAAATTGAGGCCGACCTTCAGCGCCCTGAGCCCATGGCCCGTTTGGTGCAGGGTGATGTTGGCTCCGGGAAAACAGTGGTTGCCATCGCTGCTCTGCTCAGCACTGTTCAAGCTGGCTGGCAGGGGGCATTCATGGCTCCCACCGAGGTGTTAGCCGAGCAGCACTACCGGAATCTGTGTGGCTGGCTGCCCCAGCTGCATGTGAGCGTCGAGCTGCTTACGGGGTCCACGCCCAAGCCCCGGCGTCGCCAGTTGTTGGAGGATCTCATCAACGGATCGCTGCAAATCCTGGTGGGTACCCATGCCTTGCTGGAGGATCCAGTTCTGTTCTCCCGTCTTGGTCTGGTGGTGGTTGATGAACAGCATCGGTTTGGCGTGCACCAGCGGGATCGCCTGCTCAACAAGGGATTGCAACCACACCTGTTGACCATGACGGCAACTCCGATCCCCCGCACCCTGGCGCTGTCGTTGCACGGTGATCTGGATGTCAGTCAGATCGATGAGTTGCCTCCAGGTCGGACGCCAATTCGTACCGCGATGCTCTCCGCTTCACAGCGCGATCAGGCCTGGGAGTTGATTCGCTCTCAGGTTGATCAGGGTCAGCGGGCCTATGTGGTGCTGCCGCTTGTGGATGAGTCTGAAAAACTCGAGCTTCGATCCGCTGTGGATGTGCATGCTGAATTGATGTCAGGGGTCTTCTCCGATCTCGGGGTCGGCCTGCTGCATGGTCGGCTCAGCAGTGCGGAGAAACAGCAGGTGCTGCGAGCCTTTGCTTCGGGTGAACTTCAGGTTCTCGTGTCGACAACCGTCGTTGAAGTGGGGGTGGATGTTCCCGAAGCCAGCGTGATGGTGATTGATCATGCGGATCGCTTCGGACTCGCCCAGTTGCATCAGCTCAGGGGTCGCGTTGGGCGCGGTGCCGCTGCCTCCCACTGCATCCTGATCAATGGCAGCTCGAACCCTCAGGCCCGGCAGCGTCTGGATGTGTTGGTGCGTTCGACCGATGGCTTTGAAATCGCTGAAATGGATTTGAGACTGCGTGGTCCAGGACAGGTTCTTGGGACACGCCAGTCCGGTTTGCCCGATCTTGCCTTGGCCAGCTTGGCCGACGATGCGGCTGTTCTTGACGACGCTCGGGCCGCTGGAGAGTTCATTCTTGAGAACGACCCTGACCTGGAGCAGCACCCCACCCTGCTTCAGTTGCTCGCGGACCAGCAGCGACGACTGGCAGGTGGCACCCCGCTGAACTGAAGATCGTCTCTTGTTATGAAGGGTTGTCTCTGCGCCACTGGATGTGAGGCCTTGGAGTGACCGGCCGATCGTGGATTGTCAGGAACCCCTGGAACCCCTGCCGGATGCCCTGCTGCGACTGGAGCCTCACCCCTACGTCAGGGTTGGTGCGCCCTATGGAGCAGGGGCAGATCCCTTCCGACTCCGGTCCGGGGTGATTGCACGGTTGCTCGGCGCTCAGGAGCGGCTACAGGCCCTTCATCCGGAGCTGCGCCTTGCTGTTTTCGATGCCTGGCGGCCGATACCAGTGCAGTCCTACATGGTGGCCCATGCGATCAGCGAGGAGTGCAATCGACGCGGTGTGGATCGACTGGATCCAGCCCAAGCCCAGGATCTGAAGCGTGTGGTGGCCGATGTCGGCCGTTTCTGGGCCCCCCCGAGTGATGATCCTGCGACGCCACCTCCCCACAGCACCGGGGCGGCAGTCGACCTGACCCTTGCATCGGCAGCCGATGGGACTCCTCTTGACATGGGAGGAGCCATCGATGCGATCGGTTCAATCTCCGAACCGGATCACTACCGGGATCAGGCGGATCACGAACCGCTGTCTTCCGCGGCGATCTGGCATGGACGACGGATTCTGTTGCGCCAGGTGATGACCGCATTCGGGTTCGAACAACATCCGAACGAGTGGTGGCATTTCAGCCATGGAGACCAACTCTGGGCCTGGCGCAGCGGAGCCGCTCGAGCGATTTACGCAGCGACTCCCAGCAATTCCGTCACCGCCTGAGCCCCCAGCTTGTTGACGTGGTCACCCAGGCTGCGTCGACCGCCTGCATCCTTCCAACTGCGGAGTAGAGGTTCGAGTGTCGTCTCGAGCTGATCGAGGGGCATCCTCTCGATGAACGGCTGGGCCAAGCGCTGCAGGTTGGGGGTTCCTCCCAGCCACAGCTGATATTGGTTGACTCCACTGCCGACCAACCCCAGTTCAGCCATGTAGGGGCGTGCACAACCATTCGGACAGCCGGTCATTCGCACCAGGATCGATTTTTCGATCTCGAGGCGTCGCAGCAGTTCATCCAGCCGTTCAAGCACGCTGGGGAGGATCCGTTCTGCTTCAGTGATCGCCAGTCCGCAGGTGGGCAGGGCAGGGCAGGCGATCGCATGACGGGCAAGGGGAGCCGGAGCTTCAGGAACGTCGAACCCGAGTGCGGAGAGTTTGTCTCGGATCGTTGCCCGTTGAGGCGTGCCGATGTTGCAGAGCAACAGATCCTGGTTGGCGGTGAGACGAATTTCAAGCTGATAGGTCTCAACAATGCGACGGAGCCCGGCTTTCATCTCACCGCTGAGGCGACCGCACATCAGGGGAAGGCCCACGAACCAACAGCCGGCGCGTTGGCGGTGCCAGCCGAGGTAGTCCATCAGCTTGGCCTTCGGTTCATTGCGCAAGCCTTTGAGTTGGCCTTTGAAGTAGCGCTCTTTGAGCATGCTCCGGAACCACTGAATTCCCTTGTCGTGCAGGAGGTATTTCAGACGGGCGTGCTTGCGGACCTCCCGATCACCGAAGTCCCTTTGCAAGGCCATGATCGATTGGACGAGATCAAAAATGCCATCGGCATCGACGTAGCCGAGGGGGTCAGCGACACGGGCGAACGTTTCCTCTTTGTTGTGGGTTCTTCCCATGCCACCGCCGACGTAGACGTTGCAACCCCGAAACACTCCAGAGGCATCGGTGAACACCACCAGTCCAATGTCCTGTGTGAGCAGATCGACGGAATTGTCTCCTGGAACCGTGACGGCGACCTTGAACTTCCTCGGCAGATAGGTGTCTCCGTAAAGCGGTTCGTCTGCACTGTTTGAAAACACCCCCGCATCACTCTGACGCTCACGGGCTTTGCGAACCGGACGACTCGGCTTGAATCGATAACTCAGATCACCGTCAACCCA